>NZ_JBHILV010000069.1:0-1214 GCF_042193505.1 Bartonella sp. TS25HLJMH | reverse complement strand
TTAGCAACAAGATTCAAAGTATATAAAGATGTGTAAGGGCGTATTGATGTCTATAGCTTTTTATGATTCAATAAAAAAAGTAAGTATTAAAGAAAAAATCTCAAATCAGAAATTAAAGGTGGTCTAAAAGGTGGACCCAAAAAGGTGGACGAGAGGGGACGTTAAGTGAGGGCGATTCATCGGTTATCAGCATCATTCGTAAAGACGTCTCCGCAGGGTAAATATTGTGACGGGGCAGGGTTGTGGTTGAATGTTCGAAAAGACAATACACGCTCTTGGTTTTTTCGCTATACGCACCACAATAAGCGCCGTGAAATGGGACTTGGTCCTGTTACGAAACTCTCTTTAAAAGAAGCGCGTGAGCTTACAAGATATTATAGTGATATTCTTAAAGAAGGCAATGACCCTATTGTCTTTCGAGAACAGACTATTTTAAAACAGCAAAGCAATATGTTTCAAGAAATTGCAAAAGCGGCTTTTGAAAGCAAAAAAGCAGAGTTGAAAAATGAAGGTAAAAACGGCCGCTGGTTTTCTCCACTAGAGTTGCACGTTATTCCACACATAGGTAATTTACCTATAGAAAAAGTAACAGCCAATATCATTCGCAATGTTCTCGCACCCCTTTGGCATGAAAAAGCAGACACAGCGCGAAAAGCACTTAACCGTATCAATATTTGTTTGAAATATGCTGCGGCTCTTGGTTTAGATGTTGATCTACAGGCTTGTATGAAAGCACGCGCGCTTTTAGGAAAACCACGTGCGACATCAACGAATATTCCTGCTATGCCATGGCAAGAGGTTCCGGCATTTTATCAAAGCTTGGATGATAAGATCCTTTCAAATTTAGCACTGAAATTATTGATTTTGACAGGAGCACGGTCATATCCATTGCGCTATTTTCGCCTTGAACAAATTGACAAAAATATATGGACGATACCAAAAGAAAACATGAAAGGTATTGTAGGGAAAGTTTCAGACTTTCGCGTGCCACTAAGTGATGAAGCTTTGAGAGTTATTGAAAAAACTCTCCCCTTTGAAAAGAATGGTTTTCTCTTTTCTGGTCTTAGAGGCAACCCCATTTCTGATGCCACCATGGCAAAGTATATGACAGTTTGTGGTTTGACTTATCGTCCCCATGGTTTTCGTTCAAGCTTACGGGATTGGATAGCAGAGACAACGTCAACACCATTTGAGATTGCCGAAACTGTTCTTGC
>NZ_JBHILV010000068.1:0-1271 GCF_042193505.1 Bartonella sp. TS25HLJMH | reverse complement strand
GAGAGCTTTTCCTGTGTAAAAAAACTCTTCAACCATTGCCAAAAGTTGGAAAAGCTTTGTTTAACGCCCTCCCACAAATTGCCAAACCACTCGGCAACAGAGGAAAGCTCTTGTTTAAACTTTTGCCAAACTTGAGAGAGATCAAAAGCATTGGCGATTATATTTTTCCAACGCGTAATGGTGGTGGTATCAGCACCAAAAAAGCGCATAACAGCTTCAAAGGCTTGCCCAAAAGCCCGAGATACCCCCCGTGCAAAGCCCTTCATAAAAGAAGAAAAACGATCCCAATATTTCCACAAAGCAAAACCAGCAGCCAGTATGACCGCCACAACAGCAGCAACCGCAGCCCCTATTGGAGTAAAAATAGCCCCCGCAACAGAGGCAATACCAGCCCCAACCACTTCGATCACTGTCCCAACAGAGCCAAAAGAGGCAGCAAATGCACTTCCTGAGACAGCAATCCCCCGTAAAGCCCCGACCAACAAGGTCATGGGGCGTAAAAGTCGGAGTGAACTTGCCCCAAGACCCGCGGTTAGCAAGCCCAGCGAGCGCCCTGCGGCTGCTAAGCCCCGCCAGCTTGCAGCAACACCACGACTGAGTACTCTAAGCTTAATAAAAGACGTGATCAATTGAAGAAGCCCAAGGCGTGTGCCAGCCATGGTAAAGCGCAACACGCGCAGAGCAATATTAAAAGCCATCAGAGCGGCAATGGTTTTGATGATGGCGCTTGTTAAAGTGGGATGGGCATTCGCCCACGCCATAAGCCCATTGGTAAAATTGCCAACACTTTCCATCAAACTGTTGAGGGGGGGCAGAAGCACTTCACCAATGCTAATCCCCAGAGCCACAATACGATTTTGCAAAAGTTCAAATTGCCGCATGGCACCGGTTGCTTGTTTGTCTGCTTCTTGTTCTACAGAACCTTTAAAGACTTGTGGATCTTTCACATAATCTAAAGCTTGCCCTAACAATTCCGGATTGCCCACCAATTTGGCAAAATCACCAGTAAAATCTCGCCCTGCAATGGCAATCAGCGAGCGCATGCCCTGTTCGGATTTGGCCAAAACATCAAAAAAGCGTACCAAGGTACCGGTGGCATCTTTATCGAGATCTTGCATGAATTTTTCGCGGGAAAGCCCAATATTGGCAAAAGCCTCTTCAATATGTTTGCCCCCTGCCTGAATGCGCGCACTCATGGCATTAAAACCACGCGCGGCACTCTCAGGGACAATACCAGCAGAAATCATCGCCGTGCCAAAAGCTGCTGTTTC
>NZ_JBHILV010000067.1:0-1274 GCF_042193505.1 Bartonella sp. TS25HLJMH | reverse complement strand
ACCATAGAAGAGGCTAAAAATCCGCTTTCCGGCACCTATATCGGGCGGCTTTATTTGCAAGGCGAAATAAATCAAGACCAATATGATGCTGCGCAAAAATATCTTGAAGTGAAAAACAATTACCTATGTGCAAAAGGATTGCCTAATGCAATTTATGATAACTTTACTCCGTCATCAAATGAGGAGGCACAAAAACGGTGGATTTCAAGAGCAACTCATTGTTATGAAGTGACGAAAGAGGCTATCAAAGAAGCACAACACCTCTATAGACAGTATAATCTTTATGCTGCATTACAATATCTTGTTATAGAAGATCAATCGCTAACACATCTTGTTAGTTCTTTGCGTATTGTTCTTAATGCGCTTCATAAGCACTTTAGCCGTTAAAAAAGAATTGACATCAGATGAAAAATCATTAAAATGTGTATATATTTACACATTATGAGTTTAGGGAATGGAACAAGATAGCCGAAAAATCATTGCAAAATTAAAGCGTGATGGCTTTGAACTTGTCAAAGTAAAAGGTTCTCATCATAAATTAAAAAAAGATGGTAAGGTTGTTATTGTTCCACATCCTAAAAAAAATCTTCCGATTGGTACAGCACGTTCTATCGCACAACAAGCAGGTTGGTTAAAAAAAGGAGAAGAAAAATGAAAAGATTTTTTGCTCTTGTTCATAAAGATGAAGATTCTGCTTTTGGTGTTCAGTTTCCTGATTTTGAGGGACTTTTTTCTGCTGCTGATGAGGAAGAAAATTTAATCGCAAACGCAACAGAAGCACTTCAACTTTATTGTGAAGATATAGATATAGTGCCCATTCCTTCAAAATTTGAGGAAGTCATACAACGGGAATCTGTCAAAACAGCTTTGTCAGAAGGAGCTTTTTTAATACAAGTCCCATTTATTGAAAATGATGCAGAAGTGGTACGTACGAATATATCTATTGAAAGAGGACTCTTACGTGCAATTGATGATTGTGCACAAGAAAGAGGTTTAACAAGATCTGCTTTTTTGGCAACAGCAGCGCGTCACGAGCTTAATATTTAGATTTTCTTCTTTTTTGGCTGTGTCAATACATACCTTTTTGTTTCTAAAAACACCATATTTAGGTAAAAAAAATAAAAAAACACAAGATCATGATTTTTTTGTTGACATGATGTGAAAAATCATATTTAATGACAGCACGGCACTGGTCGCATTGTGTCTAAAATTCAAAAATATCCCCTAAAAATTCAGTAAAATGTGAACTTGAAACGTGGCTAGAAAGCCCTGTT
>NZ_JBHILV010000066.1:0-1299 GCF_042193505.1 Bartonella sp. TS25HLJMH | reverse complement strand
TACAAGGTCTGATTTCGGCAGGAATAAACCTTAATCGAGAAGTCGATATCTTAGAAGAGCGTCTGGAAAAACTTAAAATTGAGGGCTCTTTAGAGCAGCCAACATCAAAACATGTGCCCTCTCCTGCTCCAAGAAGATCTCAGACAGCACAGCCTCAAAAGAAGCCATTCAGAACAATGATGAATCCTTATATGCGAGGGGATTGGAGGTAATTTGTGGGTGAAACTTTAGAACCAATTAACAGCAAAACTGACAGACTGGAAAGTTTAAAAAGGCGGCGTGAGCAAATTGAAGAGGCTCTTTATTCGGGTGCGCAATCGGTGCGCCATGGCGATAAGCAAGTAAGCAACCGTTCTGTTGAGGAACTTCGCAGAGCGCTTGAGATGCTGAACACACAAATAGCCAACCTTGAAGGACACAAGCGTTCACGCGTTTTCTATTTTAATATATCACGAGGCTATTAATGGCTGGCTTTATCAATAAACTCACAGGCTTTTTTAAAATTTCTCGTCAACACAATCCCCATTTTGAAGCTGCAAGTAAAAGCCGTCGCATGGGTGGTTTTGACCCCGCAAAAAAACATATCAATAAAGCCATTGAGGAATGCGGTGATACCATTGTTGCTCGTTCAAGATGGCTTTATGATAATGAATCTCTTTATGGGTCTGCAACGGAGGAATGGGTCTCTGCGGCTGTCAGTGATGGGATTAAACCTTATCCTCGTATTGAAGGTTTTCAAGAAGAAAAGAAAAAGCTTTTAGACTTATGGTGGCAATGGGTTGATGAAGCCGATTATGATGAAGATGCCAACTTTTATGGACTTCAAGCAACCATTGCACGAGAGGTCTTTTTAACCGGAGAGTGCTTTGTAAGATTGCATTATGTTGACCTCTACGGGCGCTCTGGTGTGCCTCTTCAGTTGCAAGTTTATCCCACTGAAATGCTGGATTTAACTTATAATGGACCTGCTGAGATTGAAGACAATTACATTCGTATGGGTATTGAATTTAATGCCAGTGGTAAGCGTGTTGCTTATCATTTCTGGGAACATCACCCCTATGATGATTGCCCTGCAAACAGTGCATTTAAGAGCCAAGAGCGCATACGTGTCCCTGCTGAAATGGTCCTTCACATCAAAGAGCGCCGTATTGCCGGACAATTGCGCGGTTCTCCCAAAATAACGCGCTCTATGACAAAGATCTTTCAACTCGAATCCTATGACGACGCAGAACTCGATAGAAAAAGGACGGCGGCTCTTTTCGCGGCGTTTGTCAAGGACAGTTCCCCAAACGTCGAAAA
>NZ_JBHILV010000065.1:0-1444 GCF_042193505.1 Bartonella sp. TS25HLJMH | reverse complement strand
AATCGACAACCGCGATTAGCTTTCGCTCGTTTTGCTTTTTTGGGAACGTTCTCTTGCTCGTGAATGGGAGGTTGGTTGTCTGATGAGGTTGTGATTTGCTCTGATGTGGCCTCAACAGCAGCAACCTCTGTTGGTTCGTCAACCTGTTCGTTTGTTTCTAAACTTTCAGAACCAATTTCTTTTTTTGCTAAAACGATAGTTTTAGTTTTTTTATTATAACTGTTATTGTCTATGTTAATGTGTTTCATCATGATGTCATCATGACCTCGTGATGACACCATCATGACATCATCATGGTCTTTTGATGAGTCATCTTTATGTTTTTTTCTCTTAGTATTCGCAGCTTTTATAGCTTTTTCTGAAAGTTTATTTAAATTCTCATTGCAATTTTTTAATTCTTCTTCAACATCGAGATTCCATAAACGACCATCTGCTAAACGAATAATATATCCTTCTTCTAGCAAAACATTCAAAGCTGTCTCAAATTTCTTTACTGAATAACCAGTGTAATGAGACAAAACTTTAATGTTACAAAAAAGAGGTTCACCAGTACGAAGCATGCGAAATCGCAATCTCATATAGATATTACCTTCTACAGGAGGTAAATAATCGACGACCACCGCCCATTTATCGGCAAACAGTCTCGTCCATGGTATTTTACTGGACATTCTCTTTGTCCTCCCTGTGCTTATGCGATGCGATTTCTGATTGTTGATTGTTGTTCTTCAGCTCTTCTTCAACATCTGGACTCCAGATGTGGTTGTCGTCAAAAAGAAAGATGTGTCCAGTTTCAGCTAAGAGATCTAGCGCATCATCAAGCTCGTCAATTGAACAGCGAGCTAATGAGGACAAGGCTCGTAAATTGTTTGTAAGAGGCTTCCCAGTGTGTAACATTTTTAATCGCAACCTCATGTAAATATTGCCTTCAGTAGGAGGTAAATCAGCGAGATCAAGAAGCCATTTTTCTACATTAATTTTTATCCATTGGTTTTTATTTGACATTAGTGGTTTCCCCTTCTTTCATTAAATATAAAATTGCTAAAGCATCTGCTTCGTTGTCGTCTTTAGGCACATGCCCTTTTGCACATACCGCCTTAATCATTTCTTCTTTTGAGGCGTTACCTTTTCCTGTTGTTGCCTTCTTAATTGTGCCAACAGGAATGCCTTCATATGGTATCTGATGATGTTCACACCACGCTGTTAAGGTTGCTAGAAAGCCTCCGTAAATATGAGAAGCGTCTGTACCCACATGCCGGCGCACCTCTTCAAAATACACCGCGTCAATTTCATCAACAGATCTCTTTAGTTCAGTAAGCCACCGTTTAAAGCGTAAATAACGCATGCCACCGCCTTCAAAACGGCGTGATTGAAAATCTTCTGTATCGCTTGTTATGTGACCATCCGCACCGCATATCGCCCAGCCTGTCTTGGTCCCTAGATCAAG
>NZ_JBHILV010000064.1:0-1509 GCF_042193505.1 Bartonella sp. TS25HLJMH | reverse complement strand
AATAAAATCCCTTCTCCAGAACGCCAACTCTCTAACTGATAAGGACCAACACAAGCAGAATGACTTGCCAAATACCGGTTTCCCATATCACCATTTTTTTCGTGTTTCATGAGTGTCTCACGATCAAGCAAAGAAAGAGTACGACTAGTAGCAAAATGGCTAAGAATGAGCTCTGCTGGATAAGGTTTATTAAATTTCATCACCACCGTTTTCTCATCCGGTGCTTGAATAGCCTTATCAACGTTTTGTTCTGTGATACCATATTCATTAAATGTCGCCGCAGTAGCCATCTTCAATTTAACAACCCGCTTCATGCTCCAAATCAGATCATTGGCATTCGTAGGACGACCATCGTTGAACTTCAAACCATCACGCAAATGAAAAGTAATCACCGTACGCTGATCATCACTTAAAACATCCCAACTCTTCGCCAAAGAGGGAACAAGTTTAGCTGCATTATCTTTAGCTGATTCAACTAAATTATCACAAACATTGACAAGAACTTCATTACCATAACGGTCATTGATTTGTGCGGGATCAAATGTACTTATTGAATCAAGATTCCAAGCCATCACAAGCGTATCGGCAGGTGTTTTCGCTGAAACTTGTTGCACAAAAATCCCCATTGCAAGAACAGCAGAAACAAAAGAACAGCTATTTTTCAATATTTTTTCTTTCATGTTCATAGACTTTTCCTTTTTAAATTTATTGTATAATTTCTCTATGCAACAAAACGTGCAAGAAATAATAAGATTAGACTTAGAAAACATACCTCCTCGAAATAAAATAAAAAAACTCAACAGAAAACGATCTGATATAAAACGAAGGTATTAGACATAACAGAATCTGTTGGAAACATCACTGTGCTTACAATTTGAGACATATCAGGAAAAATTTCCTTTTTCTTTATCAAACAGACCTTTTGCTTCAAATTTCTTTTTTGATTTTCTAAAAAGTGTCGCGAAAATACTACCTCCGGTTATTTGAAGAGCCTCAATAAAATTTGATATTTTGATGATTTTGAATAAATTGTAATTTCCTGAAATTGATCATCTACCCTCCTTTTCAAGAGAAAAATTTAAGTTTTTCATCACTCCCCATAAAATAATACCCTCCAATTGCGGAGTGTCATCTTTCAAAATAAAAGGAAACATAACATAGGCACCATAAAAAACTGATATTTCTCTTTACCTCCACACCAAAACTTTTCTTCGACATTGCAAAGTCTTTGCTCCTTTAACAATGCTAAATACCAGAACATTTGTTGTACTAATTCTTTCAGCAAATGAATTGACCACTTTTCAATTCATGGAAGTTGAAATATTAGTCTTAAATATCCAAGCAAACACATCTTTAATGAGAATGAAAGATTCCTTAATAGAAACCTTGAAAAGACACTCAGCAATATATCCTCTATTATTAACAATCTTCGACGTATTGCAAAGTGTTAAAGAGCTTTGCAATACATCAAATATACCATGATCATATTTTTATATTTTATAAACCTGC
>NZ_JBHILV010000063.1:0-1524 GCF_042193505.1 Bartonella sp. TS25HLJMH | reverse complement strand
GAAATTGAGTTATTTTCATAAATTAAAAAATGAAATTAAGAAAAGATCAATTATCGTAAACTATACACTTTACTTTAATGTCAAAGTTATAATAATGATAATAAATATCATAATGTATATAACAATGAAAAAGAGTCATATTAAAATGAAGTCGATCATTCTTGTAATTTTGATTACAAACATTTTATCAGCTTGTGCATTAGCACCAAAGCTAAAACAGCCCAATGATAGGAACCGTGTGCCTATTAATAAAACAATCCCCGCCGAAATCAAGCGAGCAAGTATATGAGAAAGATTCTTATTATAACAGGAATGGTTACCCTTTTGGCAATGATGAATTTGGCACATGCAGATAGCGGACATGTGTATGATAGAAATGCAGTACAAATCCACCGAACAGAAGACGGTCGAACATATCGGATATATCCTGGTTCGACAGTTTCAACAACCAATACAAATGTTAAAATTAGACGTCCTAATAAACCTCAAGTTAACAGAAAGCCAAAATCACCTAAAAAGTCGCAACCTGCTTCACCGCCACAACCTGCTTCACCGCCACAACCTGCTTCACCGCCACAACCTGCTTCACCGCCACAACCTGCTCCACCGACACCACCTGCTCCACCGCCACAACCTGCTTCACCGCCACAACCTGCTCCACCGACACAACCTGCTCCATCAGCAGAATATCTGGAGCTTATTAATCTATTAAAAAAGGGGGAAATTATTGAGCTCTTAAAAAAACAGCTTGCGTTAAAAAAAGAACAACTTTCGCAAACAGAAAAAGCTTACCAAGCTATAACAACGAATAAGAAAACTGGATCTCAAACAATAGACCTTTCTAGTTCTTTTCTCTTTTCTAGTTTTTTTCTCAAAGAACCAGAATCGCTCTATAAGAGTGATAAGCTTTCAAGGGAATCATATAAAAAGGTATTGGAGGACGAAAACAAAATTTCTGGATCTCTTGATCAAATGGGCAAACATGTTTTTGCGCGTTTACAATTTTTTTCGGTACTCGATAAAGCTATAACTTTGAAAAGTTTTGAAAACGTAGAAAATCGTTTTCAATACCTCAGAAATCTATTTAATGAACTTCAAACAAAAGAAAACCTGAAAGATATTGCAGATCTTCAAACACATATCGATGGTTCGTTAGCCATGATCCGAAATGAATCTGTAAAGATGCAAATGATAACGCATTTACGTAAAGCTGAGCAATCACTTATCAAAAAGAAAAGACGCGAAATTGATATGAAATTTTTTAACCATGAAATAAAAGGGATGCCTATCATACGATGAAAACAAAAACCATGTAGAAGGTTTAGTACTATCTGAACAATTCAGAAGGGCATAAAGGTTTTATCAAAGCCAAGATATCGTGATGAAAATACTCAAGTAATGTATAAATGCAAATGAAGCATTTAACATTTATCTATGTTTCAAGGTGATAAAAAGTTGAAACTTCGTTAAAGAGGAATTCCATGGACTTTACAGTGTTCACGCAACTTTTCGATAAAATTGATC
>NZ_JBHILV010000062.1:0-1610 GCF_042193505.1 Bartonella sp. TS25HLJMH | reverse complement strand
GGGTGTTGGATAAAACCGCATCTTGTGACTTCTGCGTCATAAATGAATTCATATTCTCTTAAGGCATCCTCTTCATGTTCAATGCCCCATTGCATAGCAGGTGTTGTATAAGATTGGCTTATTTCCCCTGTTAAGCGTTCTGTCATGAGTTTCATTTTGTAGTCTTCATATTTGCTTGTAGGAAAACCTTTTGCTGTCTTACTGAGTACGTTGTAAACGTTTGAAGCAGTGACTTTTCCTAGCCTTGCTTGAAACCATTCTGCTGTTCTTTGCTCCATCTCACACCGCCATTCCCTGTTCGTGTGGCGTTGCTATATCAGCATCTTGTATAGGAGAATCTGTTTCTACCTTTTGCTTGTTTTGTTTATTTTTCAAAAGGTGCAACACCGTTTGTGCTTGTCCTTCAGACATATCGTCAAGCTTTTTGACGTTGACATAAGCAAGTATTTTTTCTTCTTCTGTTTGGGTTTGTACTATGAGTCTTCTGATTTCATTGATCTGTTGTGGAAAAGCCTTTTTAAGAGGTGTGTTCCCATCCGTATCATCATCTTCACTCACGACATTAAGAAGCATACCTAACAGATATCTGCGTGCGTAGGTGATTGCAGAACCAACCGATTGTATATTTGATTTGCATCCTTTAGTGTCATAAGGAAACTTTCCTTCTGTTGAGATTTTATTTCCAGAGGGATGCGTCAAAGTCATTTCTATAATTATATTGTCTGAACTCTGTTCTTTGATACGAGAAAACAAAGCAAATCGGTGTTTTGCAAGAGTATTTTTTACAGCATCAATGTACTGGTCAAGGGTTGCATATTGGCTGTTTGTATGGGTGTTTGTAGAATTTTTTTGTATTTTTTGATATTCTATTTGCATATTCGAAAGATCACTGGCAAATCTTTCGTAGTTTTGTCGTTCTATTTCTTTTTCTCGTAAGGCAATGAGACGCTCGAGACGGTCCATATCGACGTCATTTTCTAAGGCTCTGTTTAAAATGCGTTCCATAGCAGTTTGTTTAATCGCTAAATGATGTGTTTCTTCAACTTCTGTTAGGTTAGTGTTTTGTTCACTCATCTTGATTTCCTCCTATTTGAGCGCAATTCCCCCGTGGCGTGAATCACGCTGGTGTTTAAAAGTTGTTTGTGTGGTTAGAAACGGCTTATAGAGAGACTATAAGATTAGTCGTTCCTATTTCTTTTCCATGATTGTTGCTCTTAATGCATGCTTTGTCTTTTAAGCTCTTGAGACAGCACACCAATTCCTTTTGCTGTAATTTTTGCGCAAGGAATGACCTTTTCTATTCCACTTGCGGTTTGAAGTGTGATGGTTGGACAATCCATAAGTTTCTTTTGGATTTTGTCTTGATAAGGAAGCAAATTTCCACCTGCCGCTCGTCTGTAAACCCAACCTTTTTTCTGTAAGAAGAGAATGAACTGTTTTGGTTGCATCTCGAGTATTTTAGCGGCTTCTGTAAGACCAAAAAGCCCATTATGGCGCTGTAAGCTTTCAAGAGCCATTGCCTTTGGTGTTAAATCTTCAATGATGGTGTCTTTTTGATCTATTTGACCTTGTAGGTAATTCAAAAAGCCAATCATAGCCTTTGGACTTGA
>NZ_JBHILV010000061.1:0-1633 GCF_042193505.1 Bartonella sp. TS25HLJMH | reverse complement strand
CCCATCAGCTGCTTTAATCCCTTGGCTTTCTTGTGCGACAGGACTTCGCGCTCCAAGCGCTTGTGCTTGCAACAACAAAGGCTGAAAAGCTAAGCAAAAACTTAAAACAAGTGAAAGCCCCTTATGGATCCCCCGCTGCAAAACACAAAGAACGCGCTTTCCTCGCTTGTATCCATATCCCAATCTATGCTTTTGATCCTTTAATCCCCGCATCTTCAGCTCCTCATAAAATTCTTTATCTCTTAAAAAAAACAACCCATATGGGTGTAAACAGCGCAGCGATATTTTTACCGCCCCTTTGCTCTAAAATCTCAATAATGCCCGTACTTGAAATAACCCTGTCGAATTTCCCTTTTCTCGCACTGTTGATTGGGTTAAAATATTCGAATAAGATACATCAATATCCGTAATGTCTCCGGTTGCATGGAAACCAAGAGTTGCCCCAACGAGGCTCCCACCAAAACTGTTTTTGTTTACATCATTGGCCACAGCTCCCAGATCAAGCGCCATATAAGGGGAAAATTGGCTCATAAATTTACGCCCCATTCTCGAAGAAAAACCTGGCAACAACAGCGATAATTCATTGCGCCAAAACGCTCCATTATTGCCGTAATAAATCGCCTCACGCACCCCGCGCACAGAGGAACTACCACCAAGCGATATTTGCTCTGAACTAAACAACGTGTCGGGTGATAATTGTCCTGAAAACAGGGTGTTATAGCGAAAGTTATACTGATTTAGCGAAAAAGGACGCACGTAGCCTAGGGAAAAAGACAATTTGGAAAATTGCCCTTTGGGTGCATTTTTTGTTGCATTCTCTTGCTCTTTATCATCATAAGCGCCAAGAATTGCCAAACCCTTATGAAACCCTATATGTGCGCTTAATTCTCCTCCAAGCCACTTGCGCGAATGATCAAGCTCAAAGGTTGCAATAGCCAATTTACGGCTGGAAACATCAACCCGACTGCCCATAATAAAATTATCAGAATATTTCCATGTCAACCGTCCCGTAAGCCATGTCTTGCCCTCTTGGTCACGGTCGATAACCCGTGAAATCCACGGTGTCAGCGATAAAGACTTACCCGCAGTCATAATATCGGAAAATATTCCCTTAACACTTGAATGATATTGGCTCCACGTCCCATCAAAACCTGTTGTCCAAGTGCCATAGGGAAGAGAAAATGATCCCGTTAGAGTATCACTATTGGGACGCTTGTGAGAAAAATGATACGGACCACCATCCATGGAGCGCTGATAGCTAAACGACCATTGATCATTGATTCCTAACAGATCATCAAAAGAAAGGCTCAAGCGCGTTTGATAAAGCCCTGTTGCTTTAGCGCCAAGATTATCGCTGGAAAGCGTAATAAGCCAAGGTTTCTGTTTTTCAATATGAACATCGAGTATCGAACCACCCGAATTGCTCCCCGCACCAAGATTAATGGTGGCTTGGCGTGAGAAAAGCCGATTGATTTGATCAAGCCCTTGCTCTATCTGGCGCAGATTGGTCGGTTTTCCAATAAGGTTTGGAAAAGCCGTGGTGATTTCTCCTTGAAGTCTCCTCTCAACTTTATGCCCATCAAGAGTGATATCTTCCATCACTCCTTCAACAACAACAATCTTGAGATGACCG
>NZ_JBHILV010000060.1:0-1660 GCF_042193505.1 Bartonella sp. TS25HLJMH | reverse complement strand
GGTGTCGATTTAATGGAAGTAGGAACCAATCTGATTAACGGGCTTTGGGAAGGTATCAAAAGCCAATGGAATGCTTTATTATGGTTTTACGTTTCTCAAAAATGAGAAACGTAAAAATGTTATAAGTAAAGAATATCATCTCACCTTAGATATGGCGAAAGAGCTCTCAATGGTTGAACGCAATGAGAAAGGACGTCAAGCTCGTCGTTACTTTATTGAATGTGAAAAGAAACTAAAAAGTCAATTTGTTGATTATGATGATATACGTTTTGCTTTCCCAAAAGATTGGGATAAAATGTCTCCAACTAAAAAGGCTGTTTACATTTATGGACCTCTCCACATGCATCTTGTCAAAGCCTTTACGTTGGTAGAAGAAAGCAAGCATTACAAAGCCATAATCAAAGAAGCAAAACAAGTCTTAGAAAGATCTGTCGTGAAAGCCGCTTAAGTAAAAAATATGTCTCCCCTCCCCGTTCTTAAAATGGGGAGGTGGTTAAGATGCTTCTTCTAAAGCTGTCTGCTCCTTACAATTCTTTTGAATAGGTGTCAAACTCATTTGCAAATCTAAAGCATTCAAAACACTAAGAAAAGTAGAAAGTCGTGGATCACCTTTATCGCTTAAAGAACGATAAAGAGACTCGCGATTTAGTCCTGTCTCTTGAGAAACAGTTGTCATTCCTTGTTTACGCGCAATAATACCTAATACATGTGCAATATAGCCACTATTTTTGGTTTCTAAAGCATCATCTAATAAGATCTTAAAGTCTTCAGGCGTATTAAAATATTCACTTACATCAAATTTAGTAATTTCCATGTTTCATTTCCTTTACTAATTGAAGGGCTTTTTCTATATCTTTTTGTTGTGTGGATTTATCACCAGCATTTAATAACAAAATGATTTGTTTCCCTTGTTTTACAAAATAAATCCTATAGCCTGGTCCATAATTTATTTTTAGTTCACCAATGCCACGGAAATATTTCACGTCTCCTAGAAGCCCATATTCAAGGCGGAAAATACGTGCAGCAATTTTCTTTTGCACTTGTTTGTCTTTTAACGAGTCTAACCACTCTGTAAAATAGTGTGTTTTTTTAACAATAAACATCTGTAGTTTATATGCTACAGAATAAATAATGTCAAATACATTCTTTTGTTCCAATGAACAAGCTACATAGGTTTTAACAAGCCATCCTTTCAAATGGGAAAAATATCAATTTTTTAATCCAGCTCTGCTTTTTGCGGAGCTTTTTTTATGGAGCAACATATGCGAAAAATATCATCAGACGGACTTGCACTTATCAAACAATGGGAAGGTTTGCGTTTGAACGCCTATAAAGATGCCATTGGGGTGTGGACAATAGGTTATGGACATACAAACAGTGCTGGAAAGCCTTTTATTTACGAAGGCATGACAATCACTGAAGAACAAGCCGAAAATGTTCTCTATCAAGATTTAAGACAATTTGAGAATGCCGTTGAACAAGCAGTTCAAGTTTCATTAACGGATGAACAATTCGCGGCGTTAGTGTCATTTTGCTATAATGTAGGAACAGGAGCCTTTTGTAACTCGACACTGTTAAAAAAGCTCAATCAAGGTGAATATGAAGCTGTCCCTGCAGAGCTACAGAAATGGACCAAAGCAGGCGGGAAGCGTCTTGAAGG
>NZ_JBHILV010000006.1:0-114438 GCF_042193505.1 Bartonella sp. TS25HLJMH | reverse complement strand
TAAAAGGTGGTCTGAAAATGGCTATTTAAAGAAAAAATCTATATATTTCAATATGTTGAAGATACAAAATGGTGCCCCCAGAGAGACTCGAACTCCCGACCCCCTGATTACAAATCAGGTGCTCTACCAACTGAGCTATAAGGGCGTAACCATGTAGGAGTTAGCACAAACTCACAAAAAGGAAAACAGAAAATTATCAAATTTTGTACATATTAAAAGAAAACTATATAACAAATAAAAAAATAACCAACTTATTTCCTCTTTTACCACTTTTTACAGCAAGGTTGGAATTATTCTTATGTTGATATCTTATAGAATCTTTTATAAGAATTTACCATTTTGCTATCGAATTACGAATCTGAAGACTTTGATTGATGAGCAAGGTATTTTTCTAGCCAGTGAATATTATAATTACCATCAGCAACATCTTGATTATTAATAAGATCGCGAAAAAGAGGTAGTGTAGTTTTTATCCCATCGACGACAAATTCATCTAAAGCACGCCGTAAACGCATCATACATTCTAAACGGGTACGTCCATGAACAATCAGCTTTCCAATCATACTATCATAATAAGGGGGGATGCGATAACCTGAATAAGCACCTGAATCAACACGAATCCCTAAACCTCCAGGTGTATGAAAATGTGTAATGGTTCCAGGTGATGGCGTAAAGTTAATAGGATCTTCTGCATTAATACGGCATTCAATGGCATGACCAGAAAAACAGACATCATCTTGTGTCACTGAAAGCTCGCAGCCTGATGCAATATGGATTTGTTCATGGACTAAATCTATACCTGTAATTGCTTCAGTTACAGGATGTTCGACTTGTAAACGCGTATTCATTTCAATGAAATAAAATTCGCCATTTTCATAAAGAAATTCAATAGTACCAGCTCCACGATATCCAAGTTGGGCACAGGCATTTGCAACAATACTACCAATTTTTTTTCGTTCAGTTTCATTAAGTGCAGGTGATGTAGCTTCTTCCCATACTTTTTGATGCCGTCGTTGAAGTGAACAATCGCGTTCTCCTAAATGAATAGCATTTCCCGCACCATCACCTATGACTTGAATTTCAATATGACGGGGTTTTTCTAAATATTTCTCTATGTAAACAGCATCATCACCAAAAGCAGCTTTCGCTTCTGAACGCGTTGTTTTGAGAGCTATAGAAAATTCTTGTTCAGAATGAACGACTTTCATACCACGTCCACCACCACCGGCAGAAGCTTTGATAATAACGGGATAACCAATTTCACGAGCAGTGCGTAAAGCATCTGATTCTTCAGTGACTGCTCCATCTGAACCGGGAACTACAGGAATACCAAGTTTTTTGGCGGTCTTCTTTGCTTCGATTTTATCGCCCATGATTCGGATATGAGTAGCTGTTGGACCGATGAATGTAATATCATGGGCTTCTAGAACATCTGCAAATTTTGCATTTTCAGAAAGAAAGCCATAACCTGGATGAACAGCATCAGCTCCTGTAATTTCACAAGCAGCAATAATTTGCTGAATACTCAAATAAGAATCGCGAGCGGGAGGAGGGCCAATACAAACACTTTCGTCAGCAAGACGAACATGCATTGCATCTGCATCAGCGGTAGAGTGAACAGCTACGGTTTTTATGCCAAGTTCTTTACATGCACGCAAAACGCGAAGAGCAATTTCTCCCCGATTAGCAATGAGGATTTTTCGAATCATGGTTGCCCCTCGCTTTATTCAACAATAAGAAGTGGTTCACCAAATTCAACAGGTTGGCCATCTTTGACAAGAACAGTGGTTACCGTGCCTGAGCGTGGTGATGAAATTTGATTCATTGTTTTCATGGCTTCAATAATAAGTAATGTCTCTCCTTCAGAAACATTTTGTCCTACTTCTACAAAAGGTTGTGCACCTGGTGAAGGTGCAAGATAAGCTGTTCCAACCATCGGAGAGGTTATTGTGTTTTTTGATTTATCTTCTTGGATAGATTGTATGGGAGATTCAGTTGTTGGGACCGGAGAAGATGTTACAGAAAAAGTAGGAGTAGAAACAGGAGCATAGATTGCTTGCTCAGAAGAAGTTAAGGTATTTTGGCGTGAGACACAAATACGAAGCTCCCCTTGTTCAACTTCAATGTTCGTTAAATTGGTATCATTCAAAATTTCAGCAAGATCACGAATAATTTTCGTATCAATTGCGGTTTTTGCCGAATCCATTTTTTTTGTTGCCATTTTATTTCTAACTCCTTGATCAATGAAGATCGTCATTATCTCATTTTATGACCGAATATCTCTAGATTAGGGATGAGATCTTTTGAGGCTTTAAAGATTTTTATTTCCTTTAAATCATTATACTTTGCAATTTAAACTCGTATCTGCTTTACGCAAAATTGCACTTATAAGCCTGTTATCAAAAAAGAGAAAGCATAAAATTACCTCATTTACAGTATTCTTCCTAAAACTGATCAGGTATTCACCGTGTATTGTCTATCGCTTGTTTTAGAGTATCTTGTCTGGCTGCGCCAATGAATATTTTATTACCAATGATGTAAGAAGGTGTTCCCGTAATATGAAGTTTAGAGGCAATTTGGATATTTTCTTTAAAAGCGTTTTGTAGAGTCGGATCTTTTATTGCATTACGTAGTTTTTTCTCATCTGCTCCTAATGAAACAGCTACTTTAATAGCTTTAGCTTCATTTGCGCGACCCTGATACATTAAAAGCGTTTTGTGAAACTGAGGATATTTCTCTGGGAATTGTTTTCGAAATGCGTAGGCAACAGTATGGGCTGCCATAGAATCAGAGCTTAAAATTGGTAAATCCTTAATAATAACCTTTAAATCTGGATATTCTTTTATCAAGTCTTCTATATGTGAATAGGAACTTTTACAATATCCACAGTTGTAATCAAAAAAATTGACAAGCACTTTTTTACCATTTGGGTTTCCCAAAACGGCGTCATGAGGAGAATGAAAAATTTCTTTTTCTAATAAATGGATGACAGAAGTTTGTATTTTGTTTTCGTATTCATTCTGTTTTTCCAGCTTATCTTGAAGAATAAGCTGCATTTCAATCAGAACTTCTGGATGAGTAAGAAGGTACTCTCTGACAATTTGTTGAATATGATGAGAATCAGTATGTGGTATCATTTTTTCTTTAAGCTTAGATAAAAAGCTAGAATCTTCCAAAAGTTGTGTTTTAAGCTTTTCTAAGCTTAAATGATTTGCTGTTTTTGAGTGTGATGTTGCGTTTGATAAAGAAGGTAAAAAGATTAAAATACTCGACATAACTGGGACTAAAATTTTTGAAAGAGGTGTTATTTTCGAATTTTGAGAGTGATGAGTCATCTGTATACCTTCATATTTCCTAGTGTGTCATTGAGTGAACTATATGAAAAGCGTTATCTATGTGCAATAAAGCATTTAGCTATAGTGTGTATTTAAGAATGAGAAAAAACATCAATTTTTCTCTAAAAAGACTTCATATGATGAACTTTGGCTTGGCAAGGATTATTTTTTGTAAAAGATAAAAAAAATCTCTTTAATTTGTCAAATATTGTTTTGATGTATAAGGGTATCAAAAGCTTTTTGTGTGTGTTTATTTTAGAAAAAAGTACGTTGATAATACAATGAAGAACACTTGTATTATTTTTTCCTATTGCTTTATTGAGTACTGAGAAACAAAATTAAATAATGAAATGAAAAGTGAAATTATGAAAACCACAACACATTATGAGCTGTTTATCATTGGGGGAGGGATAAACGGGTGTGGATTGGCAAGAGACGCAGCAGGACGCGGATTTAAAGTGGGATTGGCTGAAATGAACGATCTTGCATCTGGGACCTCAAGTGCGTCAACAAAGCTTATTCATGGTGGGCTTCGTTATCTTGAACACTATGAGTTCAAACTTGTTCGTGAAGCATTGAAAGAACGCGAGATCATTTTACGTATGGCTCCGCATATTGTGCGTCCTTTGCGTTTTCTCCTTCCTTATCATAAAGAATTGCGCCCTGCTTGGATGTTGCGTTTTGGACTTTTTATTTATGATTATTTAGGGAATTGGAATCAGAAATTATGGCGTAGTAAAACAATTAATTTTTCAAAAAAATTTTGCTCTACACTGAAGAAAGAATATCAGAGAGGTTTTGAATATTCTGATGCAAGAGTAGATGATGCGCGTTTAGTTATTGGCAATGCTCGTGATGCAGAAAAGTGGGGAGCTGATATAAAAGTACGAACAGAAGTTCTCTCTTTAAAAAAAGAAGACAATAAATGGCGTATCGTTCTTCAAGACAAGTTAAGTAGTAAAGAATATAGTGTTACAGCTTCTTATGTTGCGAATATGACAGGACCTTGGATTGATCATGTTTTGGCAAGCATATTAGACTGTAAAGAACATCCACCAGTACGGCTTGTTAGAGGTTCTCATATTTTGGTTCCTAAGCTTTATACTCATGATCGTGCTTATATTTTTCAAAATGGTGATGGGCGTATTATATTTGCTATTCCGTATCAAGAAGAATTTACCTTGCTTGGAACAACAGATTGTAATTATCAAGGAGATCCGGCTGACGTTCATATTACTGATACAGAAATTGATTACATTTGTACAGCAGCCAGTGAATATTTCATACAACCAGTGTTGCCTGAAACAATTGTCTGGTCTTACTCTGGAGTTCGTCCACTCTATGATGATGGAGCTTCAAAAGCACAAGAAATTACGCGCGATTATGTTTTAAAAGAAATGGGAACAGGGACAACACCAAAGATTCTTAATCTTTACGGTGGAAAGATTACAACTTATCGTAAGTTGGCTGAAGATGCGATGAAATTTGTTGAAAAAGCGCTTGGTAAAAAGGGAGAATCATGGACGGCTAAGACAGTACTTCCAGGGGGTGATTTTCCGTATAATCAATTAAATATAATCGAAAATAAGATTGCTCTTTTGATGCCAGATTTAGATGCTTTTACACATCGAAGACTCGCACGCTCCTATGGTACGGAAGCATTAGTGATATTTGCACATGGTAAGGCAAATAGAGGAAAAAATTTTGGACATGGGCTTTATGAAGTAGAAGTAAAATGGTTGATGGAAAAAGAATGGGCTAAAGCATGTGAAGATGTGTTATGGCGTCGTTCAAAACTTGGTCTCCTATTTAATGAACAAGAGGTTGATACTCTTTCTTCCTATATGCAAGGTAAACAAGAGATTGAATAACGTTTATGATCATTTCATTTTACAGATTTTATCTTGCAATATTGTAAAATATTTTTTTCTCAAGAGATACTGGTGTCAGTCATACATATTAAAAAGACAATGATTGTCTATACCCTGATTTTAGTTTTTTTTTGCAAGAGTCATAAAATGGCAAAATTAGATAGAATATTTAGGATCAAATTTATCTATCTTATAAAGTGAAATCCAAGAATATTACCAAGAATCACTCATTGAGAAAAAATGATTTATAATTAGCTTCGTGTAAAATAAGGATTTTTATTTTTTCTTGAGGAGAAGATAAAAGTACCTTCTGTAGCGTTTATTTGCACAATAAGTTAAAAAAAATCTAAAGAAAATTAAATCTATTATGAAAAATTTTTTTCATGTTTATATACCTGAACACTAATCTATAAGAAATGCCATATTGTGTTTTATCATGATTGATTGTAGTAAATCTTTATATCAATTGAAGATAATGGGCTGTTATTATACTCATGATAGTATAAGAGAATAAAACTTTCCGTAAACTAAAAGTAAGTATTTTTCTATGTATAAAGAGAGCTATAGGGATATGAGAGTAATAGTACCCTCATGATATTTTACAACCTTCCATCACCTGTAAAATTTGCAGTAGCACCAATGTTGGACTGGACAGATCGACATTGCAGGTTTTTTTATCGTCTTTTAACGAAAAAAGCACTCCTTTATACGGAAATGATGGTAGCAGATTCTGTCATTCATGGTGTTCGCGAACAATTGTTGGCTTTTAGCGATAAAGAACGTCCAGTTGCATTACAATTAGGGGGGGCAGATCCGAAAAAGTTAGCAGTAGCTGCACGAATTGCTGAAGATTTTGGCTACAACGAAATAAATCTCAATGTCGGTTGCCCATCAAATCGTGTTCAAGCAGGTGTCTTTGGGGCTTGTTTGATGCTACATCCAGACATCGTGGCAAATGCTGTGGAAGCGATGAAACGAGAGGTTACTATACCAGTAACTGTCAAATGTCGGATTGGAGTAGACGAACAAGATGAAGAGTTAGCGTTAGATCTTTTGGCTAATCAGGTTTGGAATGCTGGATGTGATGCGCTCTGGATACATGCACGCAAGGCATGGCTACAAGGATTGAGTCCGAAAGAAAATCGCAATATTCCGCCCCTTAATTATGAAAGGGTTTATAAATTAAAACGTAAATATCCTCATAAATTCATTGGGATAAATGGTGGAATTAAATCGATAGATGAGATCAAAAAACACTTAACTTTCTGTGATGCTGTCATGCTTGGTCGCCAAGTTTATCATGATCCAGCTTTGTTAAAACATATTGATTTTGAACTCTATGATGAGGCGCAAAATAATCTGAGTGAGAGTGATCTTATTGAGGTTATGTGTGATTATGCGGCTCGACATATTGCATCGGGAGGGCGCCTTTCTCATGTGACGCGTCACATGATTGGTTTATTTCATGGGCGGGGTGGTGCACGTCGATGGAGGCAAATATTATCAAATGATGCGACAAAACCAAATGCAGATATATGTATTTTAAAAGAAGCTTTTTATGCTCTCATTTAATAACAGCCTGGCATTAACATATGTTAAAGTTGAGATCCTTTGTTTTTTGATTTCTTTATGATCATTTTGATCCCTTCGATTTTATGAGTTTTTGAAAGTTTGCAACTTCTGTTATAGAAGGAATGTTAGAATTTATATATTAAACAACATGCTGATTGCTTCTATTTAATAGAAAAATAGGTTAAGAGCATAATGTAAAAATAGTAATAACATATTGATAATATTTTTAAATCTTTCATATTCGTTATTTGATTAGAACATAGAATATAGAAATCATTGCTTTCATAATATTTAACGCTTTTAAGGCACTATTTAAAAAACAATAAATTATTCATATCCTATATATATGACGTGATTTTCATAAACATTGTAGATTTTAAAAGGTATCCTTATGACCGCTAGTCCATTTGATGATTTTCGTGCTTTGCTTACAAATTTACCTGTTGCTGATGAGTTTTCTATAATCTTGGCAAAAAAACGGCAAAAAAACTTAACAAAAGAGCAAGGAACATTGGGAAAACTGGGAGATATTGCTGTTTGGTATGCGGGATGGAGGGGTACAGAAAAACCTATTGTAACGCGACCTTTGGTCGCTATTTTTTCTGGAAACCATGGTATAGTAGAAGAAAATGTTACACCATTTCCACAATCTATGACACAAAAGATGGTGCAAAATTTTGCATCTGGTGGAGCTGCTATCAATCAAATTTGTATTGCTTATGATCTTGGATTAAAAATATTTGATTTAGCATTGGAATATCCAACAATGAATATTACGAAGGATGCTGCAATGGATGAGCGGAGTGCAGCTGCTACAATGGCATTTGGAATGGAATCCATTGCGGGTGGGACAGATCTTTTATGTATTGGAGAAATGGGAATTGGAAACACAACAATAGCTTCAGCTTTATGCTTAGCATTGTTTGGAGGAGAAGTGGAAGAATGGACAGAAAATGGTATGGAATCAGAAGGTGATTTTTATCAGCGTAAAATCGCAGCGGTTAAGACAGCCATTTCTTTGCATAAGGATTATTTTAATGATCCTTTTGAGATAATGCGTCGCTTAGGAGGACGTGAAATTGCTGCTATGGTTGGTGCTATTTTAGCAGCAAGAATAGGAAAAATACCCGTTATTTTAGACGGTTTTGTAGCAACAGCAGCTGCAGCAGTCCTTTATAAAATGCATCCAAAAGCTCTTGATCATACCCTTGTTGGACATGTTTCTTCTGAGACAGCTCATCGTAAACTTTTAAAAAAAATTGGCAAAGAACCACTTCTGGATTTGGGGATGCGTCTTGGTGAAGGGACAGGAGCAGCTATGGCAGCTGGTATTGTCAAAGCTGCTGTTTTAACACATGCACAAATGGTGGTTTTTAACAAGGAAGTTTGAATGCCTAAAAGATAATGAGACGATATAAAAAACTCTTAAGAGGTTTGTTCATGCGTCTTGTCGTGTAATTTAATATAATTGAGTGGAAGTTCCGTTGTATATTTAATCTGTTCCATTGCGAAAGAAGATGAGACATCACGGATGTCAATTTTAGAAATTAATTTTTTATAAAAAAGATCATAAGCTTCAATGTTGGGCACAACAACACGCAATAAATAGTCAATATCTCCACTCATTCGATAAAATTCAATGACTTCACGGAATTCTTGCACAATTTTTGAAAAACGCTTAAACCATTCATGACTATGTGTGTTTGTGCGAATAGACACAAAAACAGTGACGTGCGCATTCACTTTTTCTGGAGAGAGAACGGCAACACGACGCTGAATGACGCCATCTTCTTCAAGTTTTTGAATTCTACGCCAGCAAGGAGTGGTCGAAAGTCCCACTTTTTTAGCAATATCAGCAACAGAAAGTGTTGCATTTTCTTGCAAAAGATGTAAAATTTTTCGGTCAAGACGGTCCATATTTTTTCTCAATATTTTAATTTATAAAAATTTACGCACTAAACGACGCAGATATATGATAAGCTCATCGTTGAACCATGGGTTTTTCTGTAACCAAGAGGTATTTCGCCATGATGGATGAGGCAAAGGCATAACGTTATAGCCTTGAGGTTGGGGGATGGAAAGAATATTTCTCCAATCACTAACGGTTGCTGAAACAGTTTTATGTTTTAATTCTGTAATATGCCACTTTTGCGCATAACTGCCAATAGCAAGAACAAGCTTTATTTGAGGCATCGCTTGAAATATCTTTTCATGCCATATTTCTCGACATTCACGCCTTGGTGGTAAATCAGCTTTATTGTTGTCATAACCTGGAAAACAAAATCCCATAGGAACAATAGCAAAAAGAGATTTGTTATAAAATTCTTCTTTCGTTACCCCCAACCAATCACGCAGCCTTTTTCCAGAGCGATCATTAAAAGGGATAGAAGTTTCATGGACACGCAATCCTGGTGCTTGTCCTGCAATTGCAATCGAAGCCGTATCGGATAAATAAACGACGGGATTTGGTTCGTGAGGAAGAGGAGGGAAATAATGTGGTTGTTGGATACAAACACGACAGGAATAGATTTTTTTTTCAAGTTTAATAATCTGATTACATCGTTTCATTGGTCAATGAAATTAAAAAATATTTTTCTTATTCAGTGCGAGGATTTGCTTTGCGCCATTCTCGCGGTCGTTGAAAACTTGATGCCCATATTCCTTTCTTTTTCTTTCTAGCTTCTTGTTCTTCTTTGGGGTATTCATAATAACTTACAGCCCAACCATTATGTACAAGCGTTGCATTGATATTGCTAACGTGTTTTGTTTTACATGTTGCAAGAACACGACGGTATTGATCTGTTTTATGCCAGTGACATGTAACAGTTTTATTTTCTAGTAGTTGTTCTAAATATTTTTTAGCCTCAAGTCCACAAGGGTAGCGTTCCTTCTTTTTTCCACAAAATTGGTGGAGTTCAGGAGCATCAATTCCAACCAGTCGAACCTTAATTGAAGAAATCATGATAGAATCGCCATCAATGATTATCGCATTTCCTTCAACAGAGTTTTGAGAAGAAAATTTTTCTTTTTGAGTCAACGGCTGATTTTGCATAAAATAAACTGATATAACAATAAGAATGCTAGCAGCAACAAAAATATTAAAACCAGTGATTTTTTTTAAGCTTCTTAGATTAAAATGAGAATTTTTTTTCATGAAACCAAGAAACTGCTAACATTATTATAACGCACTCTATTTTAGTATTGCTTATAATTCGTTCGAGAAATTTTATTCATATGACGAAACAATGTCTCGTTTTAATGACAAAATTTTCGTTAGATAATCACAATAATCAAATATTCATGTAGAATATATGTAAGCAACTTAAATAATAAATCAACTTATTCAAAACCGTACAAAACATACAAATTTTAAAGTAAACTTTTTAAACTTAAGGAAACAAAAAACACCCCTCAAAAAATAACTTTGAAGAGCAATATTCCCACATCTCTTTTGGAGTATAAAATCTATCAATTCAATGATAAGTCTATTTATTTAATTTTTGTTTCTTTAAATTCAACGTGCTTTTTTACAACTGGATCATATTTACGCTTGCTCATTTTATCTGTCATTGTACGGCTGTTTTTCTTTGTTACATAGAAAAAACCGGTATCTGCAGTTGATAAAAGCTTGATCTTAATGGTTGCTGCTTTAGCCATAATGTAAGAACCCTATTTATACTGAAAAAATATTATCTTGTTATCAAAACTTATTTCTGATGTCATCAGATTTTCCAGCAACACTACGGATGTTCTCAAAAAAGTCAAGAGCTGATTAATTTTCTCATAAGTTGGACAAACACCAGAGTGACATATAAACTAAAAAAAACAGCCATAGCTATTGAAAAACCGAAAGGATTAAAGATATCCATGGATTTTCCGATAACGGTCGGCCCGATAAGCATACCAATTCCATAGCAAAAAATAAAAGCAGAATTAGCAGCAGCAAGTTCTTGTCCCTTGAGACGTGCCCCTAGATGTGCAAGGCCGATTGTATAAAGGCTCGCTGATACACCACCAAGAAGGAACAGATCAAGCATCAGAATCCATGGATATTGAATGATCCATGGTACCATGAAAGTTCCCACAAAACCTAAGATAGCGCAACTTATCAGCGGATAGCGTCGATCTTTGGCATAATCGCTTATAATGCTGATAGGAATTAAGAGGAAAACATTTCCGAGCGCAAGGGTTGCTATAAATTGTGCTGCTTCATTCTCATTATAACCAATGGATAAGCTAAAGGGTGTAATAAGAGTTAATGCGCCCATTTGAATAGCACCGTAAACAAGTACTGCCATCATTGCGCTTGGAACGTGAAAAAGATAATGAAAAAATGGTGTATATTGGCTTTTTTGAAATTCTGGACTTAATTTCCAAGCGGCAAGAATTGGGATAGCAGCCAATATAATAAGACTATAACCAACAGCAAAAGGAATAAATCCTCGTGTTCCCACTTTTGCTAATAGTGTTGGACCTACCGCAAACCCTAATCCTAGGACAATAGCATAAATGGAAAGAACCAAACCCATATGGATTCAAAAAAAAGAATCCTAAAAAACTTAAAGATCCTATGGCCATCATAAATAATATCGTTTTAGAAATGCCTAAGCATAAGGCGATTCGAGAAGTAAAAATAGCTGCAACAATTGTGGCAAATCCACCAACAGTTCCACTATAGCCGATCATACTATTGGAAATACCTTTCTCTGCCATAAGAAGAGAGACAAGTTGTGTTCCTATTCCCAATGCTGTTCCAACGGTGCCAATAGTTACAATAGCTGCAATAATTGCACGCAAAGAATTGTTTTGAGAGTCAAAAGCTTTTTTTTCATGAGAATGGCTTAAGGTACTTTTGTTGATTTAAACAATAAAAAGATGAGATGAAATGAAAGGGAGCCAAAACTATTCTTTGCAGTTTTTCTCATTCCCTGAGTATAAAAAACTGCAAGATTTTTATATGGTTATTATAGAGATAACAATAAAATTTATCCTCTTGTATACTAAAGAAAAAAGATTGTACACATAAAATAATAAAAATATTACATAATATAAGTCATTTCGTAACTTGAATTTATTCATTCTTTTATTATTCATGTTCTATTTAATGGAGGACAAGAAGCTTAATTTTTTCTTTTCCCATAAAAAGTATGCTTTTGTTTTTTTAATTTGTTTTTATGGTAGGATGTCGGTAAAAATTTTATTGGACGAGGTTTTGTTAAGAGTTCAAAGGATAAAGCGCCAGCAAAAGGTTGTACCGTTATAAGTTTTACTTCTACAACATCACTGAGCTGATAGCCTTTATGGCTACGCTGTCCTATAAGAACATGTTGTGCTTCATCAAAATGATAATAATCATTTTTAAGTGTAGAAATATGGACAAAACCATCTATATTGAGTTTATCAAGTGAGATAAAAAGACCTGCTTTTGTAACTCCGGAAATGCGACCTGTAAAAATACGGCCGATTTTATTCGTTAAATAGTGAGCAACAAGCCGATCAATAGTTTCCCTTTCAGCCATCATTGCACGGCGCTCGTATAAAGAAATTTGCGTAGCAATTTCTGCAAGATTTTGTTCTTGTGTATCTGTTAATTGATCATTTCCTAATTTCAGCGTTTTAATGAGTGCTCGATGAATAATAAGATCAGCATAACGACGGATGGGGGATGTAAAATGTGTATAGTTATGTAGGTTTAAACCAAAGTGGCCGATATTTTTTGGATTATACTCAGCTTGAGATTGTGAGCGCAGAATAACTTGGTTGATCAATTCTTTTTGTGGTGTATTCGTCACTTTTGCCAGAATGCTATTAAGGCGCGCTGAGGTAAGTTCGCTTCCGCGGGAGAGTGGTATCCCCAAACTTTGAAGAAAGCTCCGAAGTATTTCTTGCTTAGCAAGAGAAGGTTTTTCATGAATACGATAAATGAGGGGCTGGTGATGTTGTTTTAATGTTTCAGAAGCTGCAATATTGGCTTGTATCATAAACTCTTCAATTAAACGATGCGCTTCTAATTGTGTTTCACTCACAACATCTTTTATGCATCCGTTTTGATCAAGAATAATCTTTTTTTCTGCAATTTCTAATTCTAATGGTTGGCGACGATTTCGCGCAGCTTTAAGGCATGTATAGGCTTCCCATAAGGGTTGCAAAATGCTCTCAAAAAGAGCGGCTGTTTTTTCATTTATATTACCTTCAATTGCTAATTGTACTTCTTGATAAGAAAGCTTGGCTCTTACACGAATCATAGTACGATGAAAACTATGTTTTTGTTTATTACCGTTTGCATCAAAAATCATACGAACGGCTAAAGCTGGTCTTTCTTTTCCTTCACGCAGAGAACATAAATCATGAGAAAGGCGTTCAGGTAACATTGGCACAACGGTATCGGGAAAATAAACAGAATTTCCACGTTTCAATGCTTCTTTATCTAATGCGCTTCCTGTTTTGATATAGTAAGAAACATCTGCAATGGCCACAATAATAATCCAACCATCATTATTTGCTGGATCCTTATCCTTGGTTGCATAAACTGCATCATCATGGTCTTTTGCATCTGGTGGATCAATTGTAATAAATGGTAATTGTCGCCAATCTTCACGATTATCCATATTGGCAGCTTTAGTATGTTTGACTTGCTCAAGAACACTTTCAGGAAAAATATAAGGAATTCCTTTCGAAAGAAGCGCTATCATTGAGAGTGTTTTTTCACTCTTAATATGCCCTAAAACATTCTTTATTTTTGCGCTCTTTAATCCGTAACCAGTATTTTTTTTAATTTCGACTTCAACGAGATCACCAATTTCAATCTTCATTTCTGGAGACATTTCAACAATGAGTTCATTGGTTTTGCGGTCTATAGGATCAAGGCGCCATTGATTATTTTCAAATTTTCGTACAACAGCAAATGCGCTTTTGGGAGATACATCAATTTTACGAATAATTCGTCCCGAATAAGGGGGGCTTGAGCTTTCAGAATTTTTATTTCGAAAAACTTTTACAAGAATATGATCTCCAACACCAATGCTACTTCCTTTTATGTGATGAAAAGAGTGTATTTCAATATTGGGCTTTGGAGAATCTTCCCATTCAAGAGGTTGAGCGATAAAACTTCCATCTTTATCACGTCCGCTAATTTTTACTAAAGTAACAGGAGGTAATTTTTCTTTGTTTACTGCTCTTTTGCGTTGTTTAGATATAAGATTTTTATCCTTCAACTCACGTAATATATCTCTAAGCCAAATATGAGAATCGCCTTTTAAGTTAAAAGCTTCGGCGATTTCTCGTTTACTTGAGTGGTTAGGATTCTCATTTATAAAAGAAAGGATTTCTTCCTTATTGGGAAATTTTTTCCCCTTGAATGAAGAGAGATATTTTATGTTTTTTTCACCTTTAGCCAAAATTTATGTCTCTTTTATTTTTGCTTTTGTTTTAGAAGAAGCTCTTTTTGAAGTTGTTTTTTTACTAGATGCTTTAGCCGATATAAGTTCTAATGCCTCTGGCAGTGTTACACTAATGGGATCTTTATCTTTTGGCAATGTTGCATTAATTTTACCCCAATTGACATAAGGACCATAACGCCCGTTGCGCACGGTAATAGTTCCTCCTTCGGGATGCTCTCCTAATGTTGCCAATGCTGTAGGTGTTGTTCTTCTTTGCTTGGTTTTGTTTTCTTGTTGTTCTGCCAATACTGTAACAGCGCGATTGATACCAATATCAAAAACTTCATCTGCATGAAGAAGGCGCGCAGATTTTCCGTTATGGCTAAGATAGGGACCATATCGTCCAATCGTAGCTGTGATTGTTTTTCCAGTTTCAGGATGAGTGCCAATTTCACGGGGAAGGGATAGTAAAGCCAAGGCTTTATCAAGGGTTACGTTTTCTGCCTGCCATTCTTTTGGTAGTCCTGCACGCTTAACTTCTTTGCTTTCACCAAGTTGAATATAGGGACCAAACCGACCATTACGAAGAGAGATATCTTTTCCTGTTTCAGGGTCAATACCAAGGATAACAGGTTCATCATTGCGCACAGCTTCATTCTCTTCTCCAGTATCTGTACCGAGTTGGCGTGTGTACTTACATTCGGGATAATTAGAACAGCCAACAAAAGCACCATAACGACCGAGTTTTAATGATAATTGACCATTTTTACAAAGAGGACAGGAACGCACATCACTTCCATCTTCACGTTCAGGAAAGGCGAGAGGTGCTAATGTTACATTTAAAACATCAAGAACATTGGTTATACGGAGTTCTTGGATATTGCTAATAGATGCATTAAATCCATCCCAAAAATCTCGCAATACGTCTTTCCAAGAAAGTTTTCCATCAGAGATAAGATCCAGCTTTTCTTCAAGATCTGCTGTGAAACCATATTCTACATAGCGATTAAAAAAATTTTCAAGAAAGGCTGTAACAATACGTCCCTTAGCATCGGGAATAAGCTTTCGTTTATCAATTACAATATATCCACGGTCACACAATGTCGCCAATGTGGAGGCATAAGTTGAAGGACGACCAATTCCTAACTCCTCAAGCTTTTTAATTAATGAAGCTTCAGAATAACGAGAAGGGGGCTCTGTGGTATGCTGTACAGATTCAACTTTTTCTTTTGTAAGTGCTTCACCAGTGTTTATTTGTGGTAAACGTGTTGTTTCATTTTCTTCATTATTTTCTTCGTCTCGTTGATCGGTGTAGACGGAAATAAAGCCATCAAAGCGAATAACAGATCCTGTTGCTCGTAGATTTGCACGGTTTTCTCCTTGCTGTGCTTCAATTTCAACAGTTGTGCGTTCAATTTCAGCAGAACGCATTTGGCTGGCAATAGCACGCTTCCATATCAACTCATAGAGCTTTGCTTGATCGCTATCGAGAAAATTACGGACTTGACTAGGATTGCGTTGAAAATCTGTTGGACGGATCGCTTCGTGTGCTTCCTGTGCATTTTTTGCCTTTGTTGAATAAAAACGTGGTTTTTCAGGAATATAGTCTTTACCGAAAGTTTCATGAATAACTTTTCGTGCTGAATCAATAGCCTCTGGTGCTATTTGCACACCATCGGTACGCATATAAGTAATAAGCCCTGCCGTTTCACCATTAATTTCAATACCTTCATAAAGCTTTTGGGCAATTTGCATAGTGCGAGAAGCTGAAAATCCTAATTTTGAAGAAGCTGCTTGTTGTAGTGTGGAGGTTGTAAATGGAGGAAGAGGATTTCTCTTTGTAGGTTTTGCTTCAACACTGAGTGTATGATATTGGGCTTTCTTCAACATAAAGCGAATTTGGTCTGCTTGTTCTTGAGATTGAATATCAAGCTTGCCTATTTTTCGTTGATTAAACATTGTCAATCTTGCTTGGAAACTATCATTTCGGATGGTTTTTAATTGTGTTGTAACGGACCAATAATCTTCTTTGATAAAATGTTCTATTTCTGATTCACGATCACAAATAATACGCAAAGCAACCGATTGAACGCGTCCTGCTGAACGTGCACCAGGGAGTTTCCGCCATAAAACAGGTGAAAGTGTAAAACCAACGAGATAATCAAGTGCGCGACGTGCAAGATAAGCATCTACAAGTGATGTATCAATATCACGTGGATTGTTCATAGCATCAAGCACAGACTTTTTGGTGATGGCATTGAAGACAACTCTTTTAATAGGTTTATCTTTTAAAACTTTTTTTTGACGAAGAACATCCAGAATATGCCATGAAATAGCTTCCCCTTCACGATCAGGGTCTGTTGCTAATATAAGGCTATCGGCTTCTTTAACGGCTTTTGCTATTTCATTTAAACGTTTAGCGGCAGAAGAATCTATATCCCATTTCATAGAAAAATCTTGATCCGGTAAAACAGAACCATCTTTTGCAGGTAAATCACGAACATGTCCAAATGATGCGACAACTTTGTATTGAGACCCAAGATATTTATTAATTGTTTTTGCTTTTGCTGGAGATTCAACGATAACGATATTCATAATTTTACCCAAATATTGAAATAAAAAACTTTTTTATAAACGCCTTTTACGCGAATAGCTAATGACAATTGCTTAAGAGAACATAAAAAAATATTAGCCATATAAAAAACATGAATATTGTACAACTTATGATTGTTATTATTAGAATACACCCTATATAGAATTACACGATTTACTTTCCACTGTTATTACAAAAACATACGGCGAAATACTAAGATAACGTCTATTGAGAGGGAGGAGGGGAAATGCTCAAGGATAGAGGATTATGTTTATAAATCATTTAAAAGTTATCCAATATATTACAGACATGTCTAAGCAAATGAATCAGATGGCGCGTCAGGCGCATAGTCCGCTTTTAGCATTGCTTTTGGATATGGTTGCCAAAGAAGGGCAAAGCATTATTAATAGTGCTGAGGCTCTTGGGGAAGATCAAGATTCGACAATGACACACAACCACCAGAGTGTCGAATAAGCTTTCCAGCAAGGTCGAGTTCTACCAACAAGAGGTAGAGAGTTGGAAGTGAAACACCTGTGTGGGTACTGAGTGTGTCTAAATCGATTGGCGTTGTTGAAAGAGCGGAGAGAACTGCTGCACGTGCTGCATCATCACCTGCTAAAGAGAGGTCACTATTTTTTTCGTCTGCTAAATTAAAATTCTCCTTTTCAAGTTGTAAAGAGGATGGTTCCTCAAAAAAATTGAGTTGCGAATTTGGAAGCGGTGAAATTAATGGCGTAAGTGTTTCTATAATGTCAGAAGGATGTGTGGTGAGTAGAGCACCGTCCTTGATAAGATTGTTTGTACCAACAGATCTTGGATCAAGTGGTGAACCGGGAATGGCAAAAATTAACCGTCCCATTTCAGCTGCTTGACGTGCGGTAATTAAGGACCCTGAGCGCAGGGCTGCCTCTACAACCAAGAGACCAAGTGATAGAGCTGCAATAATACGGTTTCTTCTTGGAAAATCGATAGCACGGGGCTTCCAAGAAATGGGCATTTCGCTGATGATGGCTCCGCCGTTGGCGATGATATCTTCATGCAACCTTTTATTTTCAGGAGGATAGATATGATCAATTCCCCCAGCCATGACTGCAACAGTTCCTGTTTTTAAACTTGCTTGATGCGCAACGCTATCAATTCCACGAGCGAGCCCAGAAATTGTTACAAAGTCTGCTTCTCCGAGAAAACGCGCAAATTGAGCCGTAAGCTTTTTTCCAGCAGCTGAAGCATTTCGAGAACCTATAATTCCAATAGAAGTTTTTTGAAAAATTGAAACATTACCTTTGATAGCAATAAGCGGCGGAGGAGCTTCTGTAATCTTAAGAAAAGCTGGATAATCTGGTTCTCCCATACCGATAAACCGAACACCTAATCTTTTAGCTTTTTGTATTTCTTTTTCTGCATCTTCTAAGCTTGCTATTTTAATAGATACAGAACCACCACCTTTTTTGCTAAGCTCTGGCAGCGCTGCCAGAGCAGCTTCTGCTGTTTTATAATGATCAATGAGATTACGAAAACTAACAGCTCCAATATTTTCACTACGCAACAACCGTAACCAATTTAGACGTTGACGATCAGTGAGCAGGATTCCTTTATTTATCCCCGTTTTGAGTCCCAATCTTACTTTCTTCCCCAATTAATAATCTACCGATATTTGCGTAATGCTTTATATACACAAATATGCTCATCACAATCAGCATAAAATAGAAATAAGGATCGGAAAAGTAAAAAACAAATATCGCAGTTATAACAACAGAAACGAGTGCGGATAATGAAGAATAGCGTGTGAGTAGAAAAATCGTTATCCATACAATAATAAAAATAATTGCTGCAGGCCAATAGATTCCTAAGCAGACCCCTAGATAGGTAGCAACACCTTTGCCGCCTTTAAATTTAAGCCATATGGGGAAAAGATGTCCTAAGAAAACAAAAAAACCTGCTAGAGAAACAAGGATACTGTTGTCTAGCGGATCACTAAAAAACTTTATAACGAAAACAACGATAGTTCCTTTCAACATATCACAAAGAAGAGTTAAAGCAGCAAGCTGTTTATTTCCTGTTCGTAAAACATTTGTAGCTCCAATATTGCCGGAACCAATTGTTCTCACATCGCCAAGTTTGGCTAATCTCGTAAAAAGAAGACCAAATGGAATCGAGCCAATGAGATAAGATATGAGGAAAATAAACCATGGAGTGGACTGAAAAAATATTTCTGCTTTATTCATTAAGAATCTCATTAAGTTTGTTGATCAAGTTTAAAAACGGTTTTCCCTTTCACAAAGGTCTGGAGCACGCGTCCTTGAAAACGTGCATTCTCAAAAGGGGTATTTTTTGAACGTGAATAGAGCTTCTCTTTCGAAACAACCCATGGTTCTTCAAGATCAACCACAATAAGGTCTGCATGAGCACCTTTCTTCAGTGTTCCTGCATTGAGTCCAAAGAGCTTTGCAGGCGCTGTTGACAAAAGTTCAGTTATCCGTAGAAGAGATAGGCTCTCATCATGATAAAGGCGTAAGGCTGCACTCAATAAGGTCTCCATACCAATAGCGCCAACCGCCGCGTCATTAAATGGTAAATGTTTTGTATCTTTACTCTGAGGATCATGAGAAGAAACAATAACATCTATAGTCCCATCCTTTATTGCTTCAATCATTGCTATACGGTCTTCTTCTGTACGCAATGGGGGCATTAAGCGAAAAGAGGTGCGATATTCACCAATGTCATTTTCATTGAAAGATAAATGATTAATAGATACACCAGCTGAAATTTTCTCACTGCGTTTTTTACCTAAACGAAGTGCATCAGCAGAGAGTGCTGTTGATATTTGAGCGGCATGATAGCGTGTTTGCGTTAATACTGCTAATCGCAGATCTCTTTCAAGTGGGATAACTTCTGCTTCGCGGGGGATGCCAGAAAGACCAAGCCAACTGGCGAGCAGTCCTTCATTCATCACACCTTGGCCTGTAAGATCTTTATCTTGCGTTTCATGCATCAATGGAACATCAAAATCACGTGCATAAGTCATTGCACGTCGCATAACAGATGAACTTTGAAGCGTTTTTTGTCCTTCACAAAAGGCAACAGCTCCTGCATCTTTTAGTAAACCAAATTCCGCTATTTGCTGTCCGTTGAAACCTTGTGTGATTGCAGCAACGGGATAAATATTGACCGATGACTTTTCTTGTACTGTATGCCTAATAAATTCAACAAGTGCTACATTATCAATGATTGGACGCGTATCTGGCATCATGAGGAAAGAAGTAATACCACCGGCGGCGGCGGATTGACTTGTTGATGCGATTGTTTCACAGTCTTCATTCCCTAATTCTCTAACAAAAACGCGCGCATCAACAAGTCCAGGGAGAATTGCTTTGTTTTGTGCGTTAACAATTTCTGCTTCGTCAGGAAATCCCTGATTCAGAGCTTCTTTTCCAGCGGCTATAATCCGTCCATTTTCAACAATAACTGTACCAATTTCATCGATTGCGCGCGAAGGATCAATAATACGAGCATTTTGAAAAACAATTGGTTTTATCATTTTTTCTCTCCTCTGATCTTTGCGCGTGAATCTAATAAAGTCTCCATAACCGCCATACGCACTGCAATTCCCATTTCTACTTGTGTATGAATCATACTTTGTGGTCCATCTGCTATGTCAGATGCAATCTCTACACCACGATTTATTGGTCCAGGATGCAGAATAATGGAATCATTTTTGGCATAGGCTAAATTTTCTTTATGTAAGCCAAAATAATGGAAATATTCATGCGTAGAGGGAATAAAAGAGCCTGTCATCCGTTCATGCTGTAAGCGCAACATCATGATAACGTCAGCATTTTTAAGACCTTCTTTCATCGTGTTAAAAACCTCAACACTCATATGAGCGATTTCTGCGGGTAAGAGTGTTGAAGGAGCAACAACACGAACACGAGCACCCAAAGCATTGAGACTCAGGATATTGGAACGGGCAACACGTGAGTGTAAGATATCTCCACAAATCGCAACAGTTAATCCTTCAATACGACCTTTTGCCCTTTTAATGGTTAAAGCATCTAATAAAGCTTGGGTTGGATGTTCATGAGCACCATCACCCGCATTAATGACACAACAATCAACTTTTTGCGCTAATAAAGCTGCCGCTCCTGCACTGTTATGGCGAAAAACCAGTATATCTGGCTTCATCGCATTGAGAGTTGTAGCTGTATCAAGTAATGTTTCTCCTTTTTTTACAGATGAGTTGCCAATCGCAAGACTCATCACGTGTGCACCTAGCCTTTTACCGGCTAATTCAAAAGAAGATTGTGTTCGCGTAGAGGCTTCAAAAAAGAGATTAATTTGAGTCCGTCCATGTAAAGTAGATTTTGTTTTATCAATTTTGTTAGAAAGGATAACATTTGCTTCTGCACGATCAAGCAATGTATTAAGATCTTGTACACTCAGATCTTTAATAGCTAAAAGATGTTGATGAGGGAAAAGTGGAAAAAAATTATCTTGAATCATAGCATTCTTCTTTATCTCTCTCTAAACAGGTTAAACAAGCATTTGTTTGAATATGATAAATGTTTCTTAACTCTAAAAAGACAAATAGTCTATGATATGAATGGTTTGAATGTAGGAATATACCTATGAGTGCTGTATCTGCGCAAAATAATCGTCGAAAAAATACATTTCTTAGCGATACGCTTATGTTTCGTATTGCCTCTACTTTGCCTAAGTTTTTGTTAGCAAGTTTTGAAGAAATAGGAGATTTTGCAGCGAGTCGAGAAGCATGGAAACTCTCTTGCTTGGCGAATCATTATAAGCCTTTATTATGTTATAATGATGAATGGGGGCAACCAACGGAAAAATTAGAGATCCATTCTTCCTATCAAGCTCTTCAACAATATTCTAGACAAGCAGGTTTGGTTACCTCACTTTGGGAAAATACGAGCTCAGAAAATGGAGTACGCTATCAAGCGCGTGCGATTCGTTTAGCTTTATCTGCTGGTTTAGAAACAGGACATTTGAATGAAGTTATCATAACGAGCGCAGCTATTGCTGTTTTAATTAGTGATATTGAGCTCTTCAAAAAATGGCAAAATGTACTTTTATCACGCCAATATGATTCCTCATCAAAGCCTATTCATCATAAAAAGGCTGCTTCTCTAACTTGTGCATTTGATGATATTGAAAAATACGCCTTTAATTTTCCAAGTGTTAAGAAGATTTCTTTCGATGAAAGTATGGAACGTGATCTATATCGTTTAAATGTTGTAAAAACCAATGTTATTAATCCTACTGCTGACGGATATCTTGTTAGTGCAGATTTAAATGGTCATTTAAGTTGTTTTTTTATTCCACGCATACAAGAAAATGGCGCATTAAATGGATTTATATCGATTCGTCATTTAATTCAGCGTTCTGGAGAACTTTTAACACCAGAGGGGGTTGTTGATTTCCAAGGCAGTTATGGTTGGCTTTTGGGAAATGTTGGAGAAGGGCTTAAAGTTATTAAAGATATCGAGACGATGATGCGTTTCGATCAATCAGTCATATCGGCAGGTGTTTTGCGAGCGGCTCTTCAATTTGGCATAGATTTTTTCCGGAAAAAAATGCCCAATCAACCTTTACCACCACTGACAGAACGTATTTTTGCAGATATTGCATTAGATATAGCTGCTTCACAAGCATTGGTTTTGCGTTTAGCGAGAGCATTTGACAATGCAGCAAATGACCGTTCTGAAGCAGCTTTTGCCCGCATTATGACACCTATTATTGCTTATCACGTAAGTCAATTGGTTGTGCCTATTATTGGCGAAATTATTGCACAACTTGGTATTGAAAGTTTTATAGAGAATAATCCATTATCACAAATGTTGCATAATGGGCCTGCACGAATTGTGAGAAATAGTTCTGCTAATCAATTGGTAAAGGATGCCATTCTTATTGCTGAAAAAGCACCGGGCCTATTTCAGAAATTGTTAGAAAAAATTGCTCTTGATATTGGACCAGCGGGACCACGAGCAATTGAAATTATTAAGTCAGCAGGTGATATGGCATCAGCAAATGAAGGTGCAGGAAGGTTTTTTGTTGAACAGGTAGCCTATGCAGCAGCAGCAGCAGCATTATGTTCTATAGATATAGAACATGTTGCAAATGCCTATATGGAAAGCCGCCTTGGGGGACAATGGAGATCTTCCTACGGGATGCTTATTGCACGATATAATGCAGGGCATTTGCTCAATGTCCTCTATCCTTCCATATGATGAAAGTTTTGAATTCTATTGAGAGCACCTTGCAATATAAACGCAGCGGCTGCCGAATCAATTCGGTGTGCTCTTTTAGCGCGCGATACATTCATTTCTAGAAGAGAACGTTCTGCAGCAATTGTTGACAAACGTTCATCCCAAAAAACAAATGGAATTTTTGTATAAGCTTTCATATTGCTCACAAAAGCTCTGGTTGCTTGAACACGAGAGCCGCTGCTTCCATTCATGTTAAGGGGTAAGCCAATGATAATAACGCCTACATTTTCACGGTCAAAAATTTTAATAAGTGTGTAAGCATCTTCTGTAAATTTTTTTCGCTGTAGTACAGGACGCGGATTTGAGACAGTCAGCCCCATATCAGAAACCGCAATTCCGATAGTTTTTGTCCCTAAATCTAAGCCTGCTATTGTTTGTCCAGGCAAAAGATGTGTCATAACTTCGTTTATATTAATAACGGTCATAAGGATATAATGCGTTTTTTAATGTTTCAGATCTAGTGGTTATATTCTTTATTCATGTTACCTAATATTCTTGCGCTTGCAAGCTCAGCCTTGTATAGCCAGAATAAAGATTAATAAAAACAGAAAGGTGTAAGTAGTATGTCTGTTGATCAAGAGACCGTCAAGCGGGTAGCACATTTAGCGCGGATTGCTATCCACGATGATGAGATAGAACCTGTGACAAAAAAATTCAATGCTATTTTAGGTTTTGTAGACCAATTGAATGAAGTTGATGTCAGTGGAGTTGAGCCATTAACATCTGTGATTCCGATGACTCTACGAATGCGTGAAGATAGTGTTACAGATGGCGATAAAGCAGCAGATATTGTAGCCAATGCCCCTGTTACAGAAGAAAATTTTTTTCTTGTCTCAAAAATTGTTGAGTAACTTTATTATATTTTTGAATATTTGAGAACCAATATGACTGATTTAACAACCCTCACAATTGCGCAAGCTCGTGATTCTCTAACAAAGAAAAATCTCAAAGCAACAGAATTAACGGAAGCTTATTTACAAGCAATAGAATCAGCTAATCCAATTTTGAATGCTTATGTAACAATAACAGCAGAACAGGCAATGAAAATGGCTGCTGAATCAGATAGTCGCTTAGCGAGAGGGCAGGGAGGGCTTTTAGAAGGAATCCCTTTGGGGATTAAAGATCTTTTTGCGACCTATGGTGTTCATACTCAAGCCTGTTCACATATCCTTGATGGTTTTAAACCACATTATGAATCAACTGTCACGGCTAATTTATGGCAAGACGGTGCTGTAATGTTAGGAAAACTTAATATGGATGAGTTTGCTATGGGCTCATCTAATGAAACATCATATTATGGTCCCGTTATTAATCCGTGGAGAAAAAAAGGCTCGGATGAAAAACTCGTACCTGGTGGTTCTTCGGGAGGATCTGCTGCCGCTGTTGCTGCACAAATTTGTGCTGGTGCAACTGCAACCGATACAGGTGGCTCAATACGTCAACCAGCAGCTTTTACTGGAACTGTAGGAATAAAGCCAACTTATGGACGTTGTTCACGGTGGGGCGTTGTTGCATTTGCTTCATCCCTTGATCAAGCTGGACCTGTTGCCAGAGATGTTCGTGATTGTGCTATCTTACTAAGATCAATGGCCTCTTTTGATGAAAAAGATTCTACTTCCGTAAATTTACCAGTTCCTGATTATGAAAGTTATCTTGGTCAATCAATTAAAGGAATGAAAATTGGTATTCCAAAAGAATATCATATGGATGGAATGTCTCCAGAAGTTATTGAGCTTTGGCAAAAAGGCATAAGTTGGTTAAAAGAAGCAGGAACTGAGATTAAGAACATTTCTTTGCCTCATACAAAATATGCTCTACCTTCTTATTATATTATAGCTCCTGCAGAAGCCTCTTCTAATTTAGCGCGTTATGATGGTGTGCGTTTTGGTCTACGCGTGCCTGGAAAAGACATCATTGAGATGTATGAAAACACGCGCTCTGTTGGTTTTGGTGATGAAGTCAAGCGACGTATTTTGGTTGGGACTTATGTTCTTTCATCTGGTTATTATGATGCCTGTTATCTAAGAGCTCAAAAAGTAAGAACACTCGTAAAACGTGATTTTGATCAATGTTTTGCTTCAGGCATTGATGCTATTCTGACACCAGCAACACTAACACCTGCCTTTGGTATTGCTGATGAAAAAATAAAAAATGATGCTGTAGCAATGTATCTTAATGACATTTTTACGGTACCCGTTAATATGGCTGGTTTACCAGGAATCTCTGTTCCTGCAGGTCTGTCATCAAATGGTTTGCCTTTAGGATTGCAATTGATTGGTAAACCTTTTGCTGAAGAAGTCATTTTTCAGATAGCGCACATTATTGAAAAAGAAGCAGGGATATTCAGTACAGAAAAATGGTGGATGTAATAATCAAACTTCACAAAGGAGCATTTCTCATTGAGGATGAGAAATGCTTTTTTAAAAGGTGGAGGGATGAACTCTATTTCCTCAATTCGTAGTCTTTATCCACCAAGATAGGCTTCTTTAACACGCGAATCAGAGAGCATAGTTTTACCTTCACCGTGAAATAAAATATGTCCTACCTCTAAAATATAAGCATAGTCAGCTATAGAAAGCGCTGCAAATGCATTTTGTTCAATAAGAAGAACAGTTTTCCCCATCTCATTAATTTTTCGAATAATAGAAAAAATTTCTCGAACGAGAAGCGGTGCCAACCCCAACGATGGTTCATCTAATATGACCATATCAGGATTGCTCATGAGTGCACGACCCACAGCAACCATCTGTTGTTCACCACCTGACATTGTTCCTCCCAACTGTTTTGCTCTTTCACGTAGACGCGGAAAAAGATCGAATATCCATTCAATATCACGGGAAATTCCCTGCTTATCATGACGAATATAAGCGCCTAGATGAAGATTCTCTAAAACAGTGAGATGGGGCATGATACGTCGTCCTTCAGGACTTAGAGCAATACCTAATCGCAAAATCTCTTCTGGTGATTTTTTAATAATAGATTTGCCATTATAGGTAATTTTTCCATAAACAGAGCGATTAAGTCCTGTAATAGAACGTACAATACTACTTTTTCCAGCACCATTGGCTCCAATTAAAGTGACAATACTTCCCTTTTTTATGGACATAGAAAGATTTTGGACAGCTTTAATGGCGCCATAATGAACGTAAAGATTTTTTATTTTAAGAATATCCATAAACATCTCCGCCAAGATAAGCTTCAATAACTTTAGGGTTATTACGAATTTCATCTGGTGTGCCATTGGCAATGCAACAGCCATATTCCATAACCAAAATATGTTGGCAAAGCCCCATAACCACTTTCATATCGTGCTCAATAAGAAGAATTGTAAGATCAAAGTCTTTTTGCACTTTTGCTATGAATTTTCTAAGATCTTCACTTTCTTGTGGATTCATGCCAGCAACAGGTTCATCAAGAAGAAGCAATTTGGGCTTTGTGGCTAACGCGCGTGCAATTTCTAGACGTCGTTGCACACCATAAGGTAAAGCTGTTGCCGATTGATTGGCAAGGTGATCAAGTTGTAGCTGCTCAAGGAGCTCCAAGGAATTTTTATAAACCTCCTTCTTTTCTTTCATTGCTTTTGAAAAAAATAGAGCTGAAGAAAACCAAGGATATTTTTGTCGAACATGCGCTCCTACCATAACATTCTGCAAAACCGTTAACCCTGAGAAAAGACGAATATTTTGAAATGTTCTGGCAATATGGCGTCTACAGATAATATAAGGAGGCGCTCCAGAAATTTTTTGCTCATCAAAAATAATGATGCCGCTTGTAGGGGCATAAAATCCAGAAATCATATTGAAAACTGTTGTTTTTCCAGCACCATTGGGACCAATTAATCCAGTAATACTTCCTCGTTTAATTGCCATATTAATATTATTTACAGCAATTAATCCGCCAAAACGCATTATAATATTATTGAGTGAAAGGATGGTGTCGTTCATAGTCTTCCCTCAGTATTAGAAAGCTTTTTGCGTGTCAAAAAGCTATAAATTCCATTCCATGAGAATTCTCGTTGTCCCATCAACCCTTTTCTCCAAAACAAGATAATTACAAGCAATAAAAGAGAAAAAACAACCATGCGAAGTCCTGGTGTTTCTGGAATATGTATAAAACCTAAGTCAAATGGACTTTCAATAATACGAAGCCATTCAAGCATAACTGTAATAATAATGCTGCCAATAATGCTTCCTGTAATTGAACCGAGACCACCAGCAACTACAATCATCAAAATATTAAAAGTTAGAAGAAAATTAAACATTTTGGGATCAATGGTTGAAATAAGAGCAGCCATTAATGCTCCACCTATACCTGCAAAAAACGCTCCAACAGTAAAAGAAAAACTACGGTAGAAAAAAGCGTTAATTCCCATAGTTTTTGCAGCAATTTCATCATCACGAATAGCACGTAATACGTTACCAGTATTGCTTTGCAGTAAAAGGATAGTAAAGAGAACTGTAAATGCTAACCAACCATAGTTCCACCATAATGTTGCATTTTGAGGTATTCCCTTGATACCTAAAGAGCCATTTGTAAGCGATGTTGCGTTCGTAATGACAATGCGAATAATTTCTGCAAAACCCAATGTTGCAATTCCAAGATAATCACCACCAAGACGTAATATTGGCAAAGCAATCAATAAACCTACAACTGCAGCACATATACCACTTATAACAACAGCGACAAAAAAAGGTAATTGTAGATGATACAATGGTTCAGCGATAGGCTCCAGAATCCACATCATTTCTTTTTGTTCAGGGGAAAGAAGTAAAATTGCGCAAACATAAGCACCAATAGCCATAAATCCAGCATGTCCAAGAGAAAACATACCTGTGAAACCGTAAATCAAATTAAGCGAAATTGCCAATATCGCATTAATAGCAATCAGATTTATGATACGAAGCGTATAGTCATTAAAATGGCTATCAGCATAAAATAAAAAACCTATGAAAACTAAAACACTTATACAAGATAAAACAGTTGTCACTGACTTTGCCATTAGATTTTCTCCTGACTTTTTTTACCCATTAATCCTGTGGGCAATATCAATAAAATCAGAATCAATAAAATGAAAGCGAAGGCATCTCGATATCCAGATAGCGCGGGAAAAAATGCGATAATCATAATTTCAATAAACCCTAATAACAATCCTCCCAACATTGCTCCTGGTATTGAACCAATACCTCCGATAACAGCAGCGATAAATGCTTTGAGACCAGGAAGAACGCCCATATAAGGCTGAATTTGAGGATAACGTAAAGACCACATAATACCTGCTATAGCGGCAAGAGCTGAGCCTATTCCAAATGTAAATGCAATAACTTTATTGACAGACACACCCATCAAACGTGTGGTTTCAATATCATGGGAGATTGCACGCATAGCAAGACCCGGTTTTGTTTTATGGATAATCCATAAAAGTAAAACAATAAGAATCAATGACACAACTGGAACGATCAGAGACATGGGAGCAATTCTAATGATACCATCTGCTCCTGATCCTAAATGCCATAAAAATGGTGTTACAAGGAAATCTGGTTGTTTTACACCTTTCGGAACACCACTAAAGAGTACAGTAGAAAGATTTTCAATAAAAAAAGAAACACCAATTGCACCGATAAGTGCCGAGATACGCGGAGCATGGCGTAGAGGTTTATAGGCAAGTTGATCAACAATAATACCCACTGCACTTGTAATAAAAATGGAAAAACAAAGAGCTAAAACCCAAATCGGGGTGAAATCTTGTGGAGAAATTTTAAAATAATAAACAAAACCTAACGCAAGGATTAAAAAAACAGCAATCCAATAAATTGAAGGGCGCCTTTTAAACCCTATAAAGACCGAATAATAAATAAGAGCCGCGAGAAACAAAAGAAGAAGTGCTGCCCAAGCAGGCATAAAGCTAATTGTGGAAAAGAAAACAAAATATGCTCCCAGCATAAAGATATCACCGTGAGCAAAATTAATGAGTCTCAGTATACCGTAGACCATGGTGTAACCAATAGCGATAAGCCCATAAAGAGATCCCAATGCCAGTGCATTAAAAAAATACTGGATGAACATTTCAGTGCTCATCTCTCATCCTTCCACATTTATTAATTTACATAGGATAACAAGAAATTTTTAAGTTTTTGGTTGAGAAAAAGATCCTCAACCAATTCTTGCATTTTAATAAGTAAAACTTTTTAATTAAAAAGCAGGCTTAACTTCTTCTAAATAAACACGTTTTCCATCCTGTATTTTAATGATACCAATAGGAATCTTAGGGTTATGATTTTCATCCATTGACATATCACCGAAGGGGGTTTGAAAATCTTTTAATTTGCTAAGAGCGATAGTAATTTTTTCACGATCAGTGCTACCAGCATTTTCAATAGCCTTCATGAACATCATATAACTCGTATATCCCAAAACAGAATTAATATTCGGCTCTTTGTCGGGATACTCTTTTTTCCATTCTGCTGTGAATTCTTGCGCAGCTACTGACATATTTGGCATATCCTCACTATAGGGAAGTGTCGTATGTAAGAAACCTTCTGCAGCTTTTCCTGCAATCGCAATGGTTTCTGGATTATCCATAGCATCTCCACCCATAATTTGAAACTTTGCTCCTAATTCTCGTGCTTGTTTCATAATGATAGCACCCTCAGAAAAGTAAGATGGAATGAATAAGATATCAGGTTTTTGCGCGATAATTTGCGTAAGAACAGCTGAAAAATCCTGATCTCCGGAATTATAGTTTAAATTTGAGACAACTTCACCACCTAATTTTTTGAAAGCACGCATAAAATAGCTTGCAAGACCAATGGCATAATCGTTTGAAATATCTTTGAGAATAGCTGCTTTTTTTGCGTGTAAAGTTTGGCTTACATAAGTCGCGATTCCTACCCCTTGATAGGAATCAATAAAACAAGCGCGGAAATAATATTTTTTGCCCTGTGTAACAAGAGGACTCGTTGAGGAAGTTGCAATGGTTGGAGTCTTTGCTTTTTCAGATATTTCACCACCTGCCAACGAAAGCGAGGAACCATAGCTACCAATAATTCCACTTACTTTTTCACTTGCTGTTAAACGCATAACAGCATTAGCCGCTTCTACTTTATCAGATTTATTATCAATAATAACAAGTTCCACTTTACGTCCTAAAATTTCTGGAATTTTTTTATGGGCTAATTCTATACCTCTAATTTCAAGCTGGCCTCCAAATGCATTTTGACCACTTAATGGAAGATAAACACCAATCTTGATAGGTTCACTTGCATAAACATTTGCTGTAAATGCCATGAATGCTGTGATTGTCGTAAGGATTTTCTTCAATTGCATTGCGCATTTTCCTTAATTGAATTGTTATTTTTTCACCTTATATTGAACTTCTTCATCATGCAAGTTACACATATTATGAAAATATCATTATGTAAAAAAACCTTTCATATAACCTCTTTTGTAAGGCACTTCTTGTAAGATATATAAAGCTTACAATCAAATAGTTTTATAAATATTCATATTGATATTCTCTGACATTAACATAGAAGATACGACAATATGGGGAAATCTTATCTTGGGGCTTGCGTGTTGATACAAGAGCAATGTTTACTAAAACCTAGAGAATCAATATCGTACAATTTATAAGCTACAGGATCACGTTATTATGACGAGTAAGGATGCATTAAAAGATTGTCCCCTATCTGAAGATGGTATAGGTGCTTGTGGAGAGATTATCGAAGTCAGTGGTGTCATTAAGTGGTTTGATGGTAGTAAGGGGTATGGATTTATTGTACCTGATTTACCTCATTTCCCCGATATATTATTGCATGTTACGGTAATGCGAAGGGATGGTTTTCAAACAGCTTTGGAGGGAGCGAAAGTTATTTGTGCTGTGGAAAAAACTGAAAGAGGGTTAAAGTGCGTTCAGGTGAAATCTATAGATTGTTCTTCAGCAATTCATCCATCAGAAGTTCCAGCCCGTACCCATGTTGTTGTTACTCCAGAAAGTGGACTAGAACGTGCAATTGTTAAATGGTTTAATCGTGACAAAGGATACGGTTTTCTTAGCCGTGGGCAAGGAACAGAAGATATTTTTATTCATATGGAAACGTTGCGCCGTTTTGGTTTAGCAGAGCTTCGTTCCGGCCAAGTTGTTCTTGTGCGTTTTGGTAAAGGAGAAAAAGGTTTAATGACAGCAGAGATTTATCCGGATATAGGCATTCCTTTAGCTACGCATTGAATTTCACGAATGAAAACAGTATGTTTTCTATGTTTTTAAAGGTGGTTATTCCGTAAATTGCTATAGAAGTAGATTTTTAAAGAAAATATGGCTCTAGTGAATCCATAAACCAAATGGAGAAAGTTACGCGTATTCCATTGAAAGAAATTAGAAAACAATAAGGAAGTAATCCTCTTATTTTTTTGACTTTTAAACTCTGGTACTTTTTATTTTAGAAACAAAATTTAAAATTTTTCTGTGGTGGAGACAAGAATGTTAAAGCCTTTTAAAAAGGGGTATATTGTTTTATTGGTAATGCTTTTTATGTTAGAAATGCGTGTTGTTGTAGCAAAAAAGCCCATAGAGATTCCTGTTCATCCAATTCCTTTAGAAATACATACAAAGCAAGGTACGGTTTTTTATAAGGTAGAGATTGCTTTTACGCCGTCTCAAGCAGCAGCTGGTTTAATGTATCGGACTGATTTTCCACGTGATCGTGCAATGCTCTTTAAGCAACTAAAAAGTTCTCAATCGGGAGATGAACAGAAAATTTTTATGTGGATGGCAAATACACCTTTACCTTTAGATATGATTTTCCTAAACTCTGAGGGAGTTATTGTATCGATTGTTGAAAACACTTCTCCATTTTCGACAAATACCATTTCATCAGAAGTTCCTGCAGCTTTTGCACTTGAGATTAACGCTGGTGAAGTTTCTGAAAAAAAGATACAAAAAGGGCAACGTGTTATTCATCCTGTACTTTGTGGAAAGTGCAATAAAAAATGACCGCTGAAGATATTCGTTTTTTTGAATATAATGGTTTGCGATTTGCTTATCGAGAAGAAGGGCAGGGCGCACCTGTTTTGTTGATCCATGGTTTTGGATCTTCTGCACGAGTGAATTGGTATGCAACAGGTTGGTTTCGCATTCTCACTGAAGCAGGATATCGTGTTATTGCTCTTGATAATCGCGGTCACGGAGATTCAGTTAAAAGTTATGATCCTGTCTTTTATACACCTCAAGCTATGGCTGGCGACGCAATAAAGTTACTACAGCATTTAGAGTTATCTAAAGCCCATGTTATGGGATATTCTATGGGGGCTCGTATTAGTGCTTTCATGGCTCTTTTGCATCCAACATATGTACACAGCGTTATTTTTGGTGGTTTAGGTATTGGTATGGTAACGGGAGCGGGAAATTGGGAGCCTGTTGCTGAGGCACTTTTAGCAGAAGATATTTCTACCATTACCAATACGCGCGGTTTAATGTTCCGTAAATTTGCAGATCAAACGAAAAGCGATAGGCGTGCTCTTGCTGCTTGTATCATTACATCAAAACAGGAGTTAACGGCGTCTGAAGTTTACAAAATTAAGCAACCTGCACTTGTTGCCGTTGGTTCATTAGATGAAATTGGTGGTGCTGCAGAGCCATTAGCAGCTTTATTGCCTTGTGGTGAAGCTTTATCAATTCCTGGTCGAGATCATATGCTTGCTGTAGGCGATAAAGTTTATAAAAAAGGTGTTATAGATTTTCTTTCTCGTTATCCTATAAGATAAGCATTCTTCATAGGTTTTAGCATTTATAAAAATACTCAGTATTTTTATCTCGTATAAATTGAAAAAAGCTTATTTAAAAATTTTTCTATTGTGACATAAGTTTTTATAAAAAATGGGAAGAAAAATAAACTCTTATTAGCTTATTTTGTATATTTTTTAGAGATGTAATTTTTCTAAGGTTAGATAATTATACTTTAAAATTTATTAAAAAGAATTATTTTTGAATGATGTAATAATATTTTTTGCTGAAAAATGTAGTTTTAAATAAAAAAAGTATTGTTATTTGTATTTTTTATAAAAAGAAAAAAATTATAAATTATTGATCAATTTTTCTTACGAAGATGCATTCTAAATGCAGATGCTAGAATTGGAGATAAAGTAAAATTATTAAAAATATAAAGTTTTTTGCCATTTTTTAATCTATACGGGTATATTTAATAATGATAGGCTCCTTTTGTAAAAGTTCTTTATGAATGTATAAAGAACGTTGTAAATATATGTAATATTAAGTAAATGTCCAGGTTAAGCTTTTTTACTGACTTTACAGAATCATGGGAGTGTCTTATTTGCGCGACACGCAATTATTTTAGTCGTTTCAAAAAAACAGGAGAGCATAGTGAATGCTGATGAAATAAAAAAACTTGATAATTATTTAAAAAATATATTCCAAAACTCAGCATTACAAGTCAGAGCACGGCCTAAAAAGAGTGATTCTTGTGAGGTTTATATGGGAGATGAGTTTTTAGGCATTATCTATCGAGATGAAGATGAAGATGAGCTCTCCTATAATTTTTCAATGGCTATATTAGATATTGATTTAGAAAATTGATTCGTTATTCATAGTTAAATGAATCTTTTTATCCCATAAGATTTATATAAGTTTTAACGCTTTAAAGCTCGTATGGTTATTTCGTGCAATAATAAGATGGTCATGGATGATAATGCCTAATGCATTTGCTGCATCTTTTAATCTATATGTCATTGTTATATCTGCATCAGAGGGGGTGGAATCGCCAGAAGGGTGATTGTGGACTAAGATAAGTCCTGATGCGGATAACTCTAAAGCTCGAGAAATAACTTCACGAGGATAAACAGGGGTATGATCAATGGTTCCGGTTTGTTGCACCTCATCAGCAAGTAAGCCGTTTTTCTTATCAAGAAACAAAATACGAAATTGTTCACGTGTTTCGTGAGCCATAACAGCTTTACAATAAGCTAACACTTTATCCCATGATGAAAAAATATCGCGTTTAAACAATTGCGCACGAGCAAGACGCCCAGCGACATCTGAAATAATTTTTAAATCAATTGCAGTGGCCGGACCACATCCTGGAATTTCTTGAAGTCGGTGAATATCGGCTCCCAACACATCAGCTAATGAACCAAAATGCGCTATCAAATTTTTAGCTATGGGTTTTGTGTTTGCACGGGGTATTGTGCGAAAAAGCAATAATTCAAGATATTCATAATCTTCAATTGCATTTCCTTTTGACTTTAAATAGCGCTTCCGAAGACGTTCACGATGTCCTTGATAATGTTTATGAAGCTGTGCGTTTTTCTGAGGCTCTTCACTTTTTCTTTCTGATACTGGGGTGAGTGGAGAACTCGATGTTAATGCAAAGTGATTACTTTGAGTATCTTCCTTTTGATTTAATTTTTTAGCCATAACATCTCTACGTTGCGTTAGGTATGGGAATTTGGAATATAAAAAATATTTTTAGGAGATTGTGTAAATATTTCACACCCTTCATTTGTGACACCAATTGTATGTTCATATTGTGCCGTCAGAGAGCGGTCACGGGTAACAGCAGTCCAACCGTCAGATAAAATCTTAACTTGTGGTTTCCCAAGGTTAATCATAGGCTCAATTGTAAACATCATACCTTGTTTTAATTCTATTCCTTCTCCAGGATTTCCATAATGGAGGATGTTGGGTGCATCATGAAAAAGCTGCCCAATACCATGTCCACAAAAATCTTTCACAATTGAGCATCGTTCAGATTCTGCATACTGTTGAATAGCTGCACCAATATCACCTGTGGTTGCTCCAGGCTTAACAACAGCGATTCCTTTCATAAGACTTTCATAGGTTATTTTTAGCAGGCGTTCTGCAGCACGTCTGATTTTTCCAACAGGATACATTCGGCTTGAATCCCCATGCCAACCATCAAGGATAAAGGTTACATCCACATTCACAATATCGCCTTCTTGCAAGGGTCTTTTATTGGGAATGCCATGACAGACAACGTGATTGATAGATGTACAGCATGAATGGCTGTATCCATGATAATTTAGATCAGCAGGAAGTGCTCCTCGCTTAGCACCAAAAATGAATACAAAATCATCAATTTCTTGCGTAGTAACGCCTGGCTTAATAATATCCGTAAGCGCATCAAGGCATTCTGCAGCAATGCGACCAACTTCACGCATTTTAGCAAAAGCATAATCATCGAAAATGCGAATTTTCCCATTAAATTTTAAAGGGCTTTTATTATATTCAATATACTCAGTCATTGTTTTTTCTGTTTTCTATTTTTACTCTCTGAATCGGAAAAATGCCTTCTACACTTACGTGACACTTTACAGCATAAAATTCTACTCCTGATTTTAATGCTAAATCAAATTTACGTCCATAGAGTGGATCAAGATCATGACAGATCGTAAAAGCTGCGCAATCTTCTCGTTGAATAATATAAAGCATAGCAGCTCTTTTTCCTTGTTGTACAACTCCTATGAGCTCATCAAGGTGACGTGCTCCACGTTTTGTTTTGCTATCAGGAAATTCTGCTAACCCTTTTTGACGAATAAAATGAACATTTTTGACTTCTAGGTAACAATCAGGAAGAATGTCATCACGTAAAAGAAAGTCAATCCGTGATTGTGTCCCATAGCGTTGTTCTTTTAAAATTGTTTTATATCCACTTAACTCTGGTAGTAATCCGTTTTGAATTGCTTCTAATGCAAGTTTATTGGGTAAAGCAGTATTAATGCCAACCAAAGTATTATTGGCTTCAATAATTTCTAATTGATAAGCATATTTTCGTTTGATCTTATTATGATATGAAAGCCAAATATTGGAGTTGAAAGCTGTTAATCCAAGCATTGATCCTGTATTAGGTACAGACACGGTGAGGACATGCTGATTATCTTTTTCAACATCCGCAAGGAAACGTTTATAACGGCGGATAAGCTTTGCGGGAAAAAGTTTTGGAATAAAGTGCATATTTCTTTTTTAGGATTTATGATTTCATAATTCAACTGAGATTGTGATTTGTGGGGGCTATTCCCTATAAAAAAAGATAAAATTGATGTAAAAAATGCTACGATATCCTATATAAATTGTTATAAATTCCATCGTTCACTTTAATGGCTTTTAAAATTTATTGTCTTTGAGTGAAACGATAACGTTGTCTATAATTTATTATTAAACAGCATTAGAGTACTGTGAAGAAGGTTTCGTAAAAAATAGTGGAGAGGGAGATAGTTAAGTGAAACTAGGTAAGATTGATGGCTGGAACGAATAAGAATCGTGAAAATTTAACAAATGGTCCCATTATTATTTTAGTTGAACCGCAGCTTCCTGAAAACATTGGTATGGTCGCAAGGGCAATGGCAAATTTTGGGCTTTCTAATCTTCGGTTAGTCAAACCTCGAGAAATGTTTCCAAATGAAAAAGCTAGAGCTGCTGCAAGTAAAGCTGATCATGTCATTAACAACGCTGTGATTTTTAATACATTGCGTGATTCAATTGCAGATTTACACTATGTTTTTGCCACAACAGCACGTGAAAGATGTGGATTTAAAACTGTAAAAAGTGCTGTCGAAGCAGCAAGCGTATTACGTCAGCGTGAAAGTATCGGACATAAGACAGGTATTGTCTTTGGAAGAGAGAGATGGGGATTAGAAAATGATGAAATCAGCCTTGTTGATGAAATTATTACTTTTCCAGTTAATCCTGCTTTTGCGTCACTTAATATTGCGCAGGCGGTTCTTTTAATGTCTTACGAATGGATGAAAACAGGTTTAGAGAATGTCAGCGATACGGCATTTCGTGCCACAGAGATGGAACCTGCAAATAAAACAATATTTCATGGTTTTTTATCTCAGTTAGAAGAGGCTTTGAATATTCGTGGGTATTTTAGACCCCCAGAACGCAAAGAAGTAATGCTTGCAAATTTGCGCTCTGTTTTTACGCGCGCTAACTTTAGTGAACCTGAGGTTCGTTTATTGCGAGGCATTATATCTTCTTTGGATCATTTTTCGCCACAATATCCACGGGGGAGTAGAGCACCTGAAGAGCGTGATCGTAAAAAAATTAAAAATAAGTGTGAAAACTAATGGATGAACGACCTGTTCTTTTTTTTGATAGCGGTATTGGTGGTTTAACAGTGTTCAGGGAGGCACGTATTCTTATCCCTGAAATGCAATTTATCTATGTTGCTGATGATGCAGGATTTCCTTATGGAAATTGGAAAGAAAATATTTTGAAAGAGCGTATTTTAAAGATTTTTACAAATCTTTTAACACGCTACAATCCAGCCTTATGTGTGATTGCTTGCAACACCGTTTCTACACTGATGATGGCAGATTTACGACAGAATTTTTCTCATGTCCCTTTTGTAGGAACGGTTCCTGCAATTAAATCAGCTGCTGAACAAACAAAATCTGGTTTTATTTCCGTATTAGCTACTCCTGGAACAGTGAAACGTGCCTATACAAATGAATTAATTAATTCTTTTGCTGGACAGTGTCATGTTCAGCTTGTGGGAAGTAAAAAGCTGGCTGGATTTGCTGAAGATTATTTACGGGGAAAATCTATCGATTCAGAAGAGTTAAGAAAAGAAATCCTGCCATGTTTTGTGGAAAAAAATGGACAATATACTGATGTTATTGTTTTAGCCTGCACACATTATCCTTTTTTGATTAACTTCTTTCGTGAACATGCTTTATGGTCCGTTGAGTGGGTTGATCCGGCGAAAGCGATTGCCAAACATATCAGATCATTATTACCACTGTCGGAAAAAGTACACGATCAATATATAAAGAAATATCAAGATTTTGCGTTTTTAACATCGAAAAATATCACTTCTTTAACGGAGAATTTGTTTAAAGGATTTGGCTTAAAACTCATGAAAGGAGTTGACTTTGGGTTGCGAGACTAATAATGATGATCTAGCTATTTTTTCAAGAAAATAGCATTAATTGACGTGTCCCGTGGATAACTTTGCATATTGATATGTTAAGGTATTCTGTCAGTCTTTAGTATTTAAAGGCAGAGGAGGGCGCGTTTCCTTGGGGTCTTAAGATCTCGTGTTTTATTTTATAAGGAAATGCGATGAGTAAACGCGAAACAACAAAGTATAAAATTGACCGTCGTATGGGAGAAAATATTTGGGGTCGTCCAAAATCTCCTGTCAATCGTCGTGATTATGGTCCAGGTCAGCATGGACAGCGTCGTAAAGGAAAACTTTCTGACTATGGGGTGCAGTTGCGTGCTAAACAGAAATTGAAAGGGTTTTATGGAGATATTTCAGAAAAACAATTTCATAAAACCTATGAAGAGGCTGCTCGTCGACGGGGCGATACTGGTGAAAATCTTATCGGTCTGTTAGAATCACGTTTGGATGCTGTTGTTTATCGTGCAAAATTCGTTCCTACGATTTTCGCTTCTCGCCAATTTATCAATCACGGTCATGTTAATGTAAATGGTCGGCGCACAAATATTCAATCTTATCGTTGTAAACCAGGTGATGTTATTGAGGTTCGGGAAAAATCAAAACAACTTGTTTTAGTTTTGGAATCAGTGCAATTGGCTGAACGTGATGTCCCTGATTATATTGAAGCAGATCATAAACAGATGAAAGCAACCTTTACACGTATTCCTGCTTTTGCAGATGTTCCTTATGCTGTGCAAATGGAACCTAATTTGGTTGTTGAATTTTATTCTCGATAATTTTCCTGCAAGAGAAGTTTTTTTCTCTTCTATTATTATAACTTCAAAATATTGTGTTGTTTTTACAATCTCTGAAGTTAATAAGTGCTTTTTGTGAATGGTTCTATTTTAAGTTTATTGCTATGTTTTATAGTCATAAACTTATATAGTTCCGTTTCTTTTTTGTGTATCTAATTTATACATTCAAAAAAACATAAATGTAAGATTGCTTTAATATTTGTTTTTATCTTTGCAAAACGAGCTGTTTATTGTGCAGGATATGGTATTATGAATGATGTTTCAGTTAAATATCAGGCAATAGAAGAAAACGAAGGGAAAGATGATCCTTTAATAAGCGAAGCAGATAATTGTCATCCAATGTTTCGTGTTGCTCCTTCAAGCGTAGAATTTAATAAATTGCGCAAACGACTTTTACGTCATATGCGACAAGCTTTGGATGATTTTTCTATGCTCTCTACAGGAAAAAAATGGCTTGTTGCTTTATCGGGTGGAAAAGACTCTTATGGTTTATTAGCGCTTCTTTTAGACTTAAAGTGGCGAGGTCTTTTATCCGTTGAAATTCTTGCCTGTAATCTTGATCAAGGGCAACCAGGATTCCCTAAGCATATTCTTCCAGACTTTTTAAGTTCTTATAAAATTCCATATCGTATTGAATACCAGGATACTTATTCCATTGTTACAGATAAATTGGCAGAGTCGCAGACATATTGTTCACTTTGTTCTCGATTACGACGTGGTAATCTCTATCGTATTGCACGTGAAGAGGGATGTTCTGCATTAGTTTTAGGTCATCATCGTGATGATGTTTTAGAAACATTTTTTATGAATTTGTTTCACGGTGGCCGATTAGCTGCCATGCCTGGAAAACTTAAAAATGATGAAGGAGATCTTTTTGTGTTACGTCCTCTTGTCTATGCTGCTGAGGAAGATATGGAAAAATTTTCTCAAGCAATGCAATTTCCGATTATTCCTTGTAATCTTTGCGGTAGTCAAGATGGTTTACAACGTAATGCAATGAAAGAAATGCTGAAAAATATCGAAAAACAAATGCCAGGACGTAAAGATACGATGATTCGCGCTTTAACAAATGTACGCCCAAGTCATTTGCTTGATAAGAAATTCTTTGATTTTAAAACGTGTTAATAAAAATTAGATATTTTAAAAAATAAATTCAAAGAGTTTAAGATAAGATACTTATTTATAATGATAATTTATTGTTTTTTTATTTAAATACCGTAAGATTGTTTTGTTTCAAATTTTCTTATATTGCATCCATAAAAAACATCCGCCTGCATACCACAAAGGAAACTCTTGTGTGCATAGAACACTATTGAAAAAAGTTTCCTTTCACTAACTAATAACTGTCGCAATATGAAAAATGGGAAAATAGTACGATTGTCGATTTACTCTTTTGTTAAGTAAAAATAGTGAACCTTGTGGATTTTATTCTTTTGCGCCTCCATCACCTCATTTAAGGCATTAAATTAAGAGAATATATAACTGCTTGGTATTTTTGGAGTGTATAGCAAACATTCAGGGTAAGGATTTCTCGTGAATTCTCATGAAGTGAGTACATAAGTGATCAAGTTCGATTATGAGTAGCCGATCTTTTTATAAACTAATGCTGATGGAAATCTTCCTCATTGAGGACAGGGAAGAAGTTAAATTTTTAAACTGCTGCACCATAAAGATCATAGGCATCCGACTGTTCAATTTTAACGCTGACAAATTCACCAACACGCAACGGGCGTCGTGATGATATATGGACAACACCATCTATTTCTGGAGCATCGTATTGACTACGTCCTTTGGCAACTTTTCCTTGACTTTCATCGATAAGCACTTGGAGTCTTTTTCCAATTTTTTTCTTTAAAAGATATGTAGAAATTTGTTGTTGTTTTATCATAAAACGATGCCAGCGATTTTCTTTCACCTCTTCAGGAATATTTTCTAATCCCAAATCATTTGCGGCGGCTCCTTTTACTTCTTCATATTTAAAGCACCCAGCGCGTTCAATTTTTGCTTCTTCTAGCCATTCTAGAAGTATATTAAAATCTTCATTCGTTTCACCAGGAAAACCAACAATAAATGTTGAGCGCAAAGTAAGATCTGGACATATTTTTCGCCATTCTTCAATTCTACGGTTTGTTTTTTCTATGAGTGCAGGACGCTTCATATGACGCAAAACAGCTGGTGATGCATGCTGAAAAGGAATATCCAGATAAGGAAGAATTTTTTTTGCAGCCATAAGTTCGATAACTTCATCAACATGGGGATAGGGATAAACGTAATGCATACGTATCCAAATACCCATATCGCCTAGTTCGCGACAAAGATCAAAGAATTTTGTTTTGATTGTACGATCTTTCCAAGAATTTTCGAGATATTTAAGATCAATGCCATAAGCACTCGTATCTTGTGAAATAACTAAAAGTTCTTTTACACCCGCTTGCACGAGTTTTTCAGCTTCACGAAGAACATCGCTGATGGGACGTGAAGTGAGATCACCACGCAGAGTAGGGATGATACAAAAACTACACCGGTTAGAGCATCCTTCAGAAATCTTTAAGTAGGCGTAATGGCGAGGTGTTAAACGAATACCTTGGGGTGGAACTAAATCAAGAAAAGGATCATGAACAGGAGGAATTGCTGTATGAACAGCTTCTATAACACTTTCATAAGCTTGAGGTTTTGTAATAGCCAATACATTAGGATATGTTTGGCGAATAACATCAGGATCAGCACCAAGACACCCTGTTACAATAACTTTTCCATTTTTTTTGAGAGCTTCATCAATATTGGCTAATGATTCTCTCCTTGCCGAGTCAAGAAAGCCACAGGTATTCACAATAACGACATCTGCTCCTTGATGTTGATGTGAAATTTCATACCCTTCAGAGCGAAGGCGTGTAATAATTCGCTCAGAATCTACGAGTGCTTTTGGGCATCCGAGGGAGACAAAACTAATACGAGGTGCTACCATGATGATCCTACAATTATTGTGAATGATTGAGTTACACTTTTATAACTGAAAAATAATGTTCTTTATTTTTATACCTATGCAATAAAATCTGTTACAAAGTTATTTGATTTTTTTCTACAAAATTTTATGTGTTTTTATGCATGCATACAATTTTATCTTATTATATCGTAAAATTCTGTCATTGAGGACGATGATATAAGGTTGCTTCCTTCAAAGCATTCAAGTTCTTTTATAAAGTACGTGGTGAATATTTTAAAGCTTACTTGTCGCGCCTTGCGTAAGTGAAGGACAATGGAGGGAAGGAAAAATGAAATCCGCTCGATAAGGATCTGGACTGTTTATAGACCGAATTGGGGCATCCTTTGGCAGTGGAGAGGAAGTCAACTGCGTGTGGCACAATAAAAAATACTCAACAACTCCTTACTGCGGTATCTATCGCGTACTATAAGGTTTATTTTTAATATTTGCGAATAAGTCCGGTAAGTTTACCTTGTATTTCTACACGTTCGGATTCGTATGTACGTGCTTCATAATGAGGATTTGCAGCTTCTAATGCAATAGAAGCGCCTTTGCGTCGATAACGTTTTAATGTGGCTTCTTTTTTATCAATAAACGCAACAATAATTTCACCTGTTATTGCTGTATTTTGACGTTTCACAATGATCGTATCTTTATCAAGGATACCAGCCTCCATCATAGAATCATCTTTAACTTCTAATGCGTAGTGCTCACCTGTATTAACCATATTACGTGGGAGAGAAAGAGTGTTTATTTGTTGCAGTATAGCAGAGGCGGGCACGCTCGCAGAAATACGTCCCATAATAGGAATGGTAATATTTTTTTTTTCTTCTTCATCAAAGTTGTCAAGGTTACTCAAGTTTTTTGATGTTTCCCTTTTATTTTTTTCTATCATACTGGGAGAAATTTTACGTGCTAAAGAAAGGTTAAATGTTATTTTCTCAGGGAGTCGAATCACCTCCACTGCACGAGCGCGATTGGGTAAACGACGTATAAACCCTCGTTGTTCTAAGGCTATAATGAGCTTATGAATACCAGACTTTGAAGAAAGTTCTAATGCATTTTTCATTTCTTCAAAAGAAGGAGGAACACCAGTTTCTTTTGTATGGTTATGAATAAACAAGAGTAGCTCATATTGTTTACATGTTAGCATTCAATATTCCAATCAAAATAATAAAAAAGGAGTAAAGTAAAAATACATGTATATATAACAATTTTACAATTTTTTTTCCGCCAAATCAAAATTATTTTCTTTATTTTTGATCCTATAAGTTATAGTTAATTAAGCAATATGTTTATTTATAGACATATTTAAATTATTATTTATATAAAACTTACTTTAAGCATTTTATGAAAATATTATTTATATATTATATATCTACATTAATATTGAACAATGTATAAAAATACTTTATAGCTCTGACTGAATTATCCAACACTAAATTTTATGACCAGTGTTATTCTTTTCTTCTAAAAATATATCTACGTATTTTGTAATTTCTTGATATAAAAAAGTTAATTAGAAGGCATTTTATATATTTAGAACACTCTATGGGTATTTAGATCATTTTGCACACTGCATATTATTTCTGCTTTTTTAAGTAAAATTATTTACAGCTATAATAGTGAGCATAATTTATAGTCATTCGGGATACTTTCAATGAGACTGAATTTTATGTCTGTTTTATTCTATAGGATAAATTGCCTTTCGTTATATATTCATTATGCATGAATAAAAATCATACCCTTAAAATGCCATTATTGCTCATTGTCCCATTTTCAGGTCTAACGCACCAACCGCTATATACTATTTTGCTGAACCCTAATGTTGAGATAATTTTTGGTTATTGAAAGGAGGTATAAAAGGTATTTTCATTTCTTTTTTATAGTTTTATTCTCTCACTCAAGTGATGAAATAATAAATTATTATAAATCAATATTTTATATTATAAATCTGTATTCATATTTGAAAATTGAAAACTAAAATATAAAGATATAAAAATAATATTATAGTAAAAGGTATTTTTTCTCTATCCATTATGCTCAACACCCCATGTGAGGAAAGGGGGGAGTAATTTCTTATAATTTTAGCGCTTCGAATCTATGCAATATTTTGCAGTGAAATTGTTCCTTGATTGAAACTTCAAAAAGAAGATTAAATAGTACCTATACAATGATGAAAAAAGGAGGGGAAAACGGAAAATTATTGATAACTGAAGAAAATAATAATATTTTTCTTCAAAAGGTGTTGACCAAATGAAAAGTCAACCGTATGTTCCCTTCACTTTCTACAAATTAGATAGTCTACAAACTAGATAGCTTGTGTGAGAGCGCGTAGCTCAGCTGGTAGAGCAACTGACTTTTAATCAGTAGGTCCAGGGTTCGAATCCCTGCGCGCTCACCAACTTTAAATAATATCAATAGACTATACAAAAATTTAAGAATCTTTCTCGTTTTGATTCTTTTTGAAGTTCTTTATTGATTCTATAATCAGTCATTTTCTATCAGATGTTTTGGAATAGAGCGATGCTATGCTGTCTCCTGTCCAAAAAAAAGAGCTTTAAGCTTACGATACGCTTGTACCTGCGTTGGCAGCACATGTGGTTGCTCCTTTTCTCAATCCATAGATTGATTTTTTAATACCTAGTGCATTACATGATTCGCAAAACAAGTTGCTAAAATCACCACTTATTCACAGTTTATATTATGAAATGATTTTTCTATAAGAAATTGATTTGTTTAATTTTTATTCTTTTAAACATCTACTATAGTACATTTATTTCTTACGAAAATCATAAAAAGGTTAACAATGTGTTAATTTCTTGATAAAAGGGGACAATTAAAGAGTGGTATATGCGCGAGGGAAATCATTTAAAAACGTAAATTCTTCCGTCTCGTACAAAAAGCGTGACAGCGTGACGTGGTTTTTACAGTAGTACTTAACAGAAATAAGTGGACTGAATAGATGCCTTCAAATAGAAAAAAGAAATTTACTTTTATTATTAAACCATCACTTCAATTGTTTTCTATGATCGTCATTTCTCAGTCACTGGTATCTTGTTGTGCAAGCCAAACTATGAATTTTTCAATAAAAGATTCCTATCATAATAAACCAATTGACGTAAACACTTCTGTACTACCTCAACAAGTATCCAATAAGAAGAATCAATCGGAAGAAAAAAAGCGTGGACGAGCTATTGTTGGTAAACCTTATCAAATAAAAGGAAAGTGGTATTATCCTCAAAATGATCCGACTTATAAACGTGTTGGCGAAGCATCATGGTATGGTTCAGACTTTCATGGACGTTTAACTGCTAACGGTGAAATTTATGATATGAATCTTTTGACTGCTGCTCATCCTACAATGCCTTTACCTAGCTATGCTCGTGTTACTAATTTGAAAAATGGATCTTCAATCATTGTTAGAGTGAATGATCGCGGACCTTTTATGAAAGACAGAATCATTGATTTATCAAAGCAAGCTGCGGCAATACTGGGGTATGTAGATAGGGGGGTCGCAGATGTTAAGGTAGAATATATTGCTGAAGCACCCGTTGGCTATTATGATGGTGCATATTTAATGGCCTCTTATACTCCTGGAAATGCTGCCTCATATTCATTAGCGTCAGAAAATGTTTCGAAAAAAAGAGAGACTGTTTTGTTAAAAGAGAAGCGCAATACAGGAAAAAAAGAAGAATTAGCTAAAGCAGCTACTGTTGAACAGGAACAACGTAATAAAACTGTTGCAGTTAAATTGCCAGAAATTGGTCCTATTATGGTTGATAAGCCGGTGCCATTCGATCAAGTTGCTTCTATAAATAAGCTAAACAAAAAAACAAAGGTCAATTGGCTACAACTTTTTTAAGAAAAAATGCGTTGATTTTTTATCTATATAATTCTCTAGTAAAAAAGATAAGAACTTACGGATTTAGTGTAAGGTTTTCATCTTAAAGCGCGTTGTCCTTTTAAAAAAGCGTGGTTGGGTGCTATTATAAATTCAGTGCGTCCTTTGCACCCCATTGCTGGCCTATTCGTCGTTTTATGATATTGCTTGCTTAATAAAGCGCGTACTTTTCTTGCTGTAATAGCTTTTACTAGACGAGGGGAGATTATTGTATCAGTCTGTTTGTGTAATCTCCAAAGCAACTATACAATCAATTTGATAGGAATAAAAAGCTTAAAAAATATTTTCTTTTGATTCGGTTTTGCAGCTTTCCAAAAAGCATCCACGGTAATATCTTATGAAGAGATTATGCATTACTTCATGCTTTTGTTTATCATGTTCTTTAATGGAGTAAGTCCCCTCACGAGAAACAGAGCGTCTCAAATAAAATACACTTACATTGCCAATTCACGTACTTATTTAAAAGGAAAATATTTCAACACGTTACAAGCCTATTTTACGATAGCGCCTGTAAATGGTATGATTGGTAACGCCTTTAGACATCACTATCTTTACACTTATGAAGATATAAACCGACACCATCGTATACTTTGCAAGCCTCCAATGTTTTGTGCGATAATTTTTAACACTTGAGAGGTTGATAAGAGGTATTTTTACTCTCTTTTTTAATAATTTTTATCCATATACGAACTTTACTTATGATGCGTAAGTAAGCGAAATTTATTAAATTCAATATGAGAAGAAAACTTACAGTATTTTTCACAATATATAAGTTAAAATTATTATTATTTATTATAATAAACAATGTACTATAAATATAAAACAAAAAAATAAAAACATTTTTGTCTTTATATACTTTAAAACATTAAACTAAAACTAGGTATAAGATAAAAAGTGCATCGTATTACTTTTTATAACGTTGAATAAAAATAAAGTCTTTTCTTGAGTTGTCAATAATTCCTCAATTTGCGGAAATAAAAAAGTTTTTTCCTATATAAGATTCTTTATGTTGATCTTTGGGATGGGAGGAGAAGCTATGTATACAACATTAAGGATCTTATTGACTTTATGGGGGATATTGGCATTTGACATGTGGGGGAGAGCAGAAGGTTTTCAAATTTCTTCATCACAATTGTTGTTACTCGATGATGATACAGGGACAATACTTTATGAAAAACAAAGTGATATTCCTTTTTTTCCTGCTTCATTAGCAAAATTGATGACAGTAGAAGTCGTATTTCATCACTTAAAGGAGGGATTGTTAAAGAGTACGCAGAAATTCAAGGTCAGTGAAAATGCTTGGCGTAAGGGTGGAGCACCTTCCGGTACAACTACTATGTTTGCAAAGATAAAGACAGAAATCAGTGTTTCTGATCTTTTACGTGGTTTAATTATTATGAATGGAAATGATGCTGCTATTATTCTTGCTGAAGGAATATCTGGACATGAGGCTCATTTTGCAAAACTGATGAATCAGCGCGCGAAAATAGTCGGATTATCTCAGAGTCATTTTGTTAACGCAACAGGGCTACCCGAAGAGGGACAATGTGTAACCGTGCGTGATATGATTATATTAGCACGTCATATTGTTCAGGAATATCCGGATTATTATGCACTTTATCGTGAACCTCATTTTACGTGGAATAATATTTTTCAACGTAATAAAAACCCTCTTATTTCTAAGGAAATTGGTGTAGAAGGATTTGGTTTTGGCTACAGTGAAAAAGAAGGTTTTTCAATGGTTGCTACCATTTCTAAAAATCATCGACGTCTTTTTTTAGCAATCAATGGTTTGCAAGATGGTAAAAAATATACAAAAGAAATAGAACGCATTCTTCAATGGGGAATGACAGCATTTGATCTCAAAACGATTTTCACAAAAGAAGAAGCGGTTGGTCGTGCTTCTGTTTATGGTGGTAAGCAAAATTTTGTTCCACTCATTGTTAAAAAACCAATAAGTTTTATGCTTTCGAATGAAAAAAAAGTAAATGTTAAAGCAAAAATTAAATATCATGGTCCATTGAAAGCTCCTATCATTTCTGGGCAATCAGTTGGCGTTATTCAAATTTTAGAAAATAAAAAGGTTCTTCTGGAAAAACCAGTTTTTGCCGGAATGAATGTTCAGGAAGGAAGTTTCTTTGCAAAAGTAAAAAATGCATTCTATGAAATAACAATTGGATGGTTACGGAAATATTTGTAGTTACGTGCTAATAAGGTTAAGGTCATACGTGTCAGGTTATTTTATTACATTCGAAGGAGGGGACGGGGTAGGAAAAACGGTGCAGATTTCTTTACTTGCTAAGTCTCTCTCACACCAAGGTTATGATGTTGTCACAACACGAGAACCAGGGGGAACGCTAGGAGCAGAAGCAATCCGGCATATTTTGTTGTCAGGGCAGGCGCAACAGTATGGACCGTTGATTGAAGCTGTTTTGTTTACAGCTGCACGTGTCGACCATGTTACCGAGGTTATCGCGCCTTCTTTGCAAAAAGGTAAAATCGTTTTATGTGACCGCTTTATTGATTCTACACGTGTTTATCAAGGACTCAATGATACAGTCAGTTCTTCTCTTCTTGCTGTTTTAGAGTGTATTGCACTCAATGGTATCTTGCCCCATTTAACATTTTTATTAGATATGCCAGCAATGTGTGGTATGAAACGTGCAAATTTACGAAGAAAAGAAACAGAAGAAATTGATTATTTTGAAAAAGATCAGTTGGAAATTCAAGAACAAAGGCGTCAAGCTTTTCTTCAATTGGCCAAACAGGAACCCCATAGATTTCGAGTCATTGATGCCACTGGCTCAGTGGAAGCCGTTGCACATCAAATAAAAAATATTTGTCATCAGGTATTGTTGGATCAGCTTTCATGAGTAATGTAAATATCTTACGCCAATATGATGATATTGATACAATTTTATCACCATCCCAGAATGATGTTGTCTTTGGTCATGAGGACGTTCGTCATTTTTTGACACAAATGCTTAAAGAAGAGCGTTTGCATCATGCATTATTATTTGAAGGAGAATATGGGATTGGAAAAGCTACATTAGCCTTTCATCTTGCTTGGAACATTTTAAGTTCTCACCAGGGGGCTTTCTTGAAACCCGATCCTTATTCTACTCCATGGCGCCAAATTACACAAGGAAGTCACCCTGGTCTTTTGTATATTTCACGTCGATTTGATGTAAAAACGCAAAAGTTTAAAACAGGAATACTCGTTGATGATGTCCGTGATATTATGCATTTTTTAAGCCGAACATCGCAAGATAATGGATGGCGTATTGTTATTATTGATTCTGCAGATGATATGAATAGAAATGCAGCAAATGCAATTCTCAAAATACTTGAAGAACCACCTTCAAAAACGTTATTTGTTATTATCGCGCATTCTTCAGGAAAATTGCTTCCAACAATCCATTCACGGTGTCAAAAAATTTCTTTTCGTCCGTTGAATAACGATGAAATGAAAAAAGTTATTACACATATTTTTGCCAATCAGAACTTACCTGATGAGAAAACAATTGAAATAATTATTAAAAAATCTAAAGGAAGTCCTCGAAAAGCTGCTTTACTTATCTGCCATGGCGGTCTTGAAATTATTAGAACAATTGATGCTCTCTTAGAGAAACCTGTTTGTAACGCAACGATTGTACATACTCTTGCACAAACATGTTCATCTGTTTCTTCTACATTCCAATTTCAACAATTTTGTGATGAAATTCTTAATAAAATTCAAAAAAAAGCTATCATGCTCGTTGAAAAGGGTGACTTATTTCTCTCAAAAAAATATGCGGAAAAATGGCAAGAGATTCATCAAGAAATAGAGGAAATACAACTGTTTAATCTAGATAAAAAGCAGTTTGTTATTAACTTACTTTTTAAAGTTCATAAGATCATTCATGAGGATTAGTTTTTCCGTGACAATACGATGAACCGACGTTATGTCATTATATCTTTTATTTATAGCGTTTTACAACGAGTATGACATGCGTGACACATATTACATAACAACTCCCATTTTTTATCCTAATGGTGCTCCACATATTGGACATGCCTATAGTGCAATTGCAAGCGATGTCTTAGCCCGCTTTCAACGATTAAACGGAAAAAATGTATTTTTTCTTTCTGGTACAGATGAGCATGGTCTAAAGATGCAACAAACCGCAGCAGCATTAGGCATGACACCTCAGCAACTTGCAGATCGTAATAGTGCTGTGTTTCAAAAAATGCTTGCAGTATTAAATTGTTCTAACGATGATTTTATTCGTACGACAGAAGAACGCCATTACCAAGCTTGTCAAGAAATTTGGAAAAAGATGGAAGCAAATGGCGATATTTATCTCGGTCGTTATACGGGGTGGTATTCGGTTCGCCAAGAAGCCTATTATGAAGAAAAAGATACGGAAATTGGACCAGACAACATCCGCCGTGAAAAAGAATTAGGCTCTCCAGTTGAATGGAATGAAGAAGAAAGTTATTTTTTTAGACTTTCTCATTATGAAAAAGCTCTTCTTGAATATTATGAAAAACATCCTGATTTTATTGCTCCACTTGAGCGGCGTAATGAAATTATAAGTTTTATAAAATTAGGTTTAAAAGATATCTCTATTTCACGCGCAAGTTTTAACTGGGGCATTGCTGTTCCTGAGAATCCACAGCACGTGATGTATGTCTGGGTTGATGCGCTTACAAATTATCTATCAGCAATTGGTTTTTTCAATAAAAATTCAAAAAAACGTGATTTTTGGCCTGCAAATACGCATATTATTGGTAAGGATATTATTCGTTTTCATGCAGTCTATTGGCCGGCATTTTTAATGTCTGCTGGAATTGAATTGCCTAAAAATATTTTTGCACATGGTTTTTTACTTAATCGTGGTGCAAAAATGTCAAAATCTATTGGAAATGTCGTTGATCCTTTTGAAATGGTTGATCATTATGGTCTTGATCAGGTTCGTTATTTCCTTCTCCGTGAAGTACCATTCGGACAAGATGGTAGTTATAGCCATGAAAGCCTTGTGAACCGTATTAATGCTGATCTTGCTAATGATCTTGGTAATTTAGCACAGCGCTGTTTGTCTATGATTGCCAAAAATTGTAATGCACAAGTCCCGAGACCAACTTCATTTTTAGCTCAAGATAAACAGCTTTTAGAACAATCTCTTCAAGTACTTGAAACTGTACATAAAGCTATGTCTTCTTATAGTATGCATTTAGCACTTTCAGCTATTTTTTCAATTGTAGCAGATGCTAATCGCTATTTTGCCAACGAACAACCTTGGAGTTTACGTAAAAATGACCAAGAGCGATTTTCTACAGTTCTTTACATCACTGTAGAAATCTTGCGGAGAATAGGAATTATGCTTTTGCCTTTCATACCCCAATCAGCAGCAAAACTTCTTGATAGCCTTGCGGTTGCTGAAGATGATCGGTTATTGTATCATATAAGTCATTCAAAAATTCAAGAGGGGCTTGATCTTCCACCACCAGAACCGATTTTTCCTCGTTATATCTTGAAGAAAGAAGATACTTATCATGTTGATTGATACACATTGTCATCTTGATTTTGAAGATTTTTCACAAGATTTGGATAATGTTATCCAACGGGCTTTAGATGCTGACGTTAAACGTATGATAACAATTTCAACCCATGTTCATAAGTTAGATAAGCTGTTAGCCATTGCGCGAAGCTATGATCAAGTCTTTTGTTCTGTTGGAACACACCCCAATCATGCGCATGAAGAACAAAATATTACAGCGGAAGAGCTTATACAGCTCTCGAATCATCCTAAAATTGTTGCGTTTGGGGAAGGGGGACTTGATTATCATTATGATTATTCTACACCAGAAGAGCAAAAGAAAGTTTTTCAAGAACATATCATTGCTTCTCGAGAAACACAGATTCCTCTTGTTATACATTCACGCAATGCCGATCTCGATATGGAGAAAATATTACGTGAACAGATAAAAGAAGGAGCTTTTCCCTTTATCCTTCATTGTTATTCGTCTGGAATGCAACTTGCTCGTGCTGGAATCGAACTTGGTGGTTATATTTCTTTTTCAGGTATTCTCACTTTTAAAAATGCACTTGAAATCCGTGAAATAGCAAAAATTGTGCCCCATGAGCATTTGTTAGTGGAAACAGATGCTCCATTCTTAGCACCTAGTCCTCATCGGGGAAAAACAAATGAACCGTCTTTTGTATGCTATACAGCAGCTGTTTTGGCTGAAACAATTGGCTTAAGCATTGAAGAAACAGCTCAAATAACAACGCGTAACGCTTTTCGTTTATTTAGTAAAATGAAATAAGGCAAAAGATATGTGTGATCAATACCGATTTACAATATTAGGTTGTGGTCCTTCTCCAGGAGTGCCTCGACCCAATGGTGATTGGGGAACATGTGATCCGAATAACCCTAAAAATAAACGCTACAGAAGTTCTTTATTAGTTGAACGTATTAAACCTTCAGGAGACAAAACAACAATCGTTATTGATACAGGTCCAGATTTTCGCTCACAAATGATTGATGCGCGTGTAAGCCATCTTGATGCTGCTCTTTACACACATTCTCATGCAGACCATATTCACGGTATTGATGATTTACGCAGCTATGCACTTGCACAAAAATGTTTAATAGATATCTATGCCGATAGATTTACACTAGAGCATCTCACAAGTGCTTTTGGATATTGTTTTCAAACACCAAAAGCTTCATCTTATTCTCCCATTTTAAAAGAGCATCTTATCAATGAAGATAGCCAATTTATTATTCAGGGGCAGGGCGGAGCAATAAGCGTCAATACACATTTACAACACCACGGAAACATTCATTCCTTAGGTTTTCGGATTGGGAATGTTGCCTATTGTACGGATGTTAGTGAATTTCCTGAAAAAACTTTATCCAAATTAATGGGTTTGGATGTTCTCATCATTGAAGCTCTTCAATTTAAATCTCATCCGAGTCATTTTTCTGTTGATCAAGCATTACAATGGATAGAATATTTAAAGCCACAACAAGCAATACTTACACATATGGATAGATCGCTGGATTACAACAAGGTTATAAATTATGTTCCATCCCATGTAAAACCTGCATATCAAGGTCTTACTTTTGAAACAGATGCGTAAGCTTTTTATGCGCAATATTTTAAGTTAAATAAAATACTTTTAAATTTATCCTTTATTTTGTTTTAATTTTGACATATTTAGTGCTTTTATGTCGAAAATGAGGCTTTTATGTATAAGAATTTTAAGCGGGCTGTATGTATTGTGGTTTTAGCGGTTTCCTTGACAGCATGTGGAGGGCGTTTAGAAAAAAATATTTCAACGACAACAATACATGACGGATCAATGAGTTGTGCCGATATTCAACGGGAGTTTTTTGCTAATAAACGTCAGATTAATGATACAATTGCAGAGCGTTCTAAAGCAAGAAATAAAAACGTGGCTTTAGCAGCAGCAAGTGTTGTATTTGTACCTGCTTTGTTTTTTATGGATGTAAAATCAAACGAAAGTAATGAAATTTCAGCTTTAAATAATCGTAATGCTGTTTTGAGTGATCTTGCACGTATGAAACGTTGTAAAATAGTACAGTAATTTTTATTATTTATACGACGTAATTTCATTACAACTATTTTGGTCTTTGAGACTATCCTTAAAGACCAAATATTTTAATGTGTTATTTAATTATTATCGCCATTACCATAATTTTGTTTTAAAAGTGAATTGTACGATTACAAATGTGATTTATGTTTTAAAATAGGGTTTGCTTTGTTTTTCTGTATCATATTATCGCATAATATATATTATGGAACTTTATGGAAAAAGTATATCTAGCATTAGCACTTTATTCTGGCTCGAAAATTTCAATCACGATGTTTTTTTATTTTTTACTCTTTTAAAAAAAATCATCACAATTTGTAGTATTATGAAAGCTAAAAACAATATTCCATGAAATAATGGTACAAATGGCTGATAAATAAAATCAGAATAATATATTGTTATTGCTTCAATCAATGCTGCAATACACCACACAATGATACCCCATAATGAATACATCCAAAGTCCAACTAAGGCAATAGGATAGAGAATAGCCAATATAGCTGATGCAAATTGCCACTGCCAAGGCATAAGATCAAAACGCCATAGAATACCTGGAAAAACACCAACAAGGCGTATCCAATAACAAATACCTAGGACTAAACAAATGAGTGCCAAAAACCGTAAATAACAGTTATAGATTAAATTGATTTTTGAAATCCGTTTGTGAGAATTATTTTTCACAATAATAACTCTTGCTCAACAGGTTGAAAGTAAGAATCTACCATTTCATCTGTCACATTTGAAAGTTTATCTGGCTGCCATTGAGGTCTTTTGTCCTTATCGATTAACATAGCACGTATACCTTCATGAAAATCATGTGAATTAATCATATGATGTGCAATGCGGTTTTCAATTTTCATACAATCTTCCAACGTTTGAGATGAATTTTGTTTCATTTGTTTCCAGATAACTTTTAAACTTATCGGAGAACGTGACTGCAAAATATCATAACATTCTTTAGCAAATAAAATACCTTCATTACTTTTTTTATGTAGCAACTCAAGACATTCTTCTAAGGTATGGGCACTAAAACAAGTGTTAATAATACAACGTATTTCATGACTCGTTTCATAGTCTTTTGTAATTGCTCGCTCGTTTAAAGCTAAAGTAGGATCTCCTTGCTCAATAATAGCTTTTCTAATCATATCGAATTCAATTTCAGCAACGGCGTGTGTTGCTAATCCTAAATTTAAGCAATCTCCCCACTTTATGCGTGCGCCCGTTAATGCAAGATAGATGCCAAAATGATTGGGAAGAGATGGTAAGAAAAAACTTGCACCTACATCTGGAAAAAATCCAATTGCACCTTCTGGCATAGCAAAAACTGTATTTTCTGTAACAATTCTATGCGAACCATAGAGAGAAATACCTACCCCTCCTCCCATCCAAATACCGTTTAAGAAAGAAATGTAGGGCTTTGAAAAATGTTTGATATAAGCATTTAAACTATATTCATCACTAAAGTATTGACAAGCAGAGGCACTTTTTCCCATATGGTAGATTTCTACAACATCTCCACCAGCACAAAAAGCACGCCCCTCCCCTTCAATTAAAACACAAGAAACATTATCATCTGTTTCCCATGTCCTGAGAGCTTTTTTTAAAGCTGAAACCATTCGTTGATTAAGAGCATTTAATGCTGAAGGGCGTGTGAGCTTTATAATACCAGCACGCCCTTCTTTCGTAAAAGAAATATCATCATCTGCTCCAAAATCAATTTGCATCTTACACCCTTCTTAAAACAACTATTTATTGTTTTTTTATATTTTTTGCCCCAAGTTGAGGAAATATTTGCATGATTGCGCCAATACAATATATATAAATTCCTGTTACTGAAATTCCTATTTTAACCCAATAGGGAGCCTCTAGTTGATAAAAGAATGCAGAAACACCAAAAAAACACCATAAGAGAAAAATTGGAAAATTAACTCTGCGTAAACGAAGGACTCTTACTGGATGGATAAAATAAATTGGCAAAAAAGATATAATCGCCGATAAAACAATAATGATAAAAGTAATCCACTCTACCGGTCTTACGACAAAAAGCGTAAAAATCATCATATTCCAAACAACAGGAAATCCTTTAAAAAAGTTTTCTTTGGTTTTCATGCTAGTATCTGCATAATAAATAGCAGATGAAATAACAATAATTGCACTCAATAAAAATGATAACCCTACCCCCATAAAACCACTTTGATAGAGTGCAAAAGCAGGAATTAAGACATAAGTCACGTAATCAATAATATTATCTAACAACTCTCCAGACCATGTTGGAAGAACGTATTTAACATCAAGTTTGCGTGCAATTGGTCCATCTATACCATCAACGAGAAGTGCAAGTCCAAGCCAACAGAACATAGCCGTCCATTCTTTTTGAGAGGCTGATATAAGAGAAAGAAACGCTAAAAATGATCCCGAAGCTGTTAGTAAATGAACAGAAAAAGCCTTTGCTTGTGGCATTGTTACTTTTTTATGGCGTAATAATTTAGCATTTGTTTTGATTTTCTTTGTTAGTTTACGTTTCAAGGTTTTCTTATCCTCGTTTTTAAAGTCTTCAACCATCTATCAATACGCCATTTTTTACCGATGATATAACTCAGCATTTAAAAAAATCATAAAAAGGTTACTTTTTTATATCGCATTATTTATTACATACTATAATAGAAGAGCTTCATATAATAAAAAGAGAGTGATCATTTGGAAATGTTAAAATATTTTCTCAATGGATAAAGGTTCAAATCGTTGTGATATTTGAAAAGGAAGAGCATAAAGATATTGCTGTTATTGGTGCAGGTCCGGTTGGAATGTTAGCCGCACTGAGTCTTGCACATGAGGGTTTTTCTGTTTTTCTTGTTGGCCCCCCTGCTCATACAGATGAGTTACGGACAACTGCTCTTATGATGCCTGCAATACGCACACTTCAAAAACTCAATATTTGGAATAATATTCAAAAACATGCTGCTGCTTTATCCTACATGAGAATTGTAGATATAACTTCTAGAATTGTGCATGCTCCTACGGTGCATTTTTCTTCTGCTGAAATTGGTGAAAAAGCCTTTGGCTATAATATACCTAATGTAAAATTGAACAGTGCTTTAGTCGATGCTGTTACATATACGCCCAATATTACAAGATTTATTTCTGCAGCCAAATCTTTTCATCACACAAGAAACCATGTATGTATTACTCTTGCTGATCGTAGAGTTATTCAAGCACCACTTGTTGTTGCTGCTGATGGACGTCACTCTCTTACACGTGCCGCTGCAGGAATAAGTGTCAAACAGTGGAATTATCCACAAAAAGCACTTGTTCTCAACTTTTCTCATGAGTTTTCTCATCAAAATACATCAACCGAATTTCATACAGAACATGGTCCATTTACACAGGTTCCTCTTCCTGGGCAAAGATCTAGTCTTGTATGGGTTGTTCATCCTTCCCGTGCTGAGGAATTATTGAATATAGAACCAAAAGAAATTGCAAAAATGATCGAAAACCAAATGCAATCAATGCTTGGAAAGCTGCGCTTAGAAACATCAATTCAAGCATGGCCGCTTTCAGGGCTTCTTTCTCATCATTTTGCTGCTAATCGAACAATTTTAGTGGGTGAAGCCGCTCATGTTTTCCCCCCTATTGGGGCACAGGGATTGAATTTAGGATTCCGTGATGTCCAAACTTTGATTGATATTTTACCCAATAAAATATCCAATTCTAACTCTGAAATGATTGTTACGCATTATAACAAATGCCGCAAACCAGATATATTAATCCGAAGTGGAGCTGTTCATACACTTAACTCTGCTCTACTTTCTCATATGTTGCCTGTTCATATGATACGAAGCGTTGGGCTTGGTTTGTTACATAGTTTTTCACCATTACGTAATTTATTTATGCGCGAAGGAATGTATCCCGGTTATGGATTCAAGGAAATTATGCAAATATTTCCAACAAAATCATTTAAACAGCTCTACTGAGCAATAATGGATAATAACGTAAAATAAACAAATAATAATAAGTGAATAATGTATTAATAACAAAAAATTATTTCTATTTTAGTTTTTATAATAAAAAATGTACAACTATTAGTACTATACATCATTTTTTATTAAAAATTATTATATATGTATTTATCATAATTATATGAAATATCAAAATCACAGATAAAGAACTAATAATCATAATAATTAAGTTAATTATAGACTACAGATGAAATTGTAAAGATATCTTGCTAAATCATTTCTGTTAAATTTTGCACAATAAAGAAAATGAAAAATAATACCGTTTTGAAATAGTTATTTTATAATATTAATTTTTAATAATAAAAAAAATTTTATTTAATCAATAGATTTTCAAAACTTTTTATCGTTAGGTATAATATTAAAAATAAAATCATCTTGGGAACTTGTTAGTAACACAGAGGTTAATGAAGTGTTGTTTCAACAAATGGTGACAAGATGAAACTAAATAAATTTTTGAAATTAAGTATTTTTTTTATAATGATTGTATGTGTCTCGTTAACAGTCACTGCTTCAATCAGTGAGGTTTTTCATCTTCCTTATTGTCAAGCCTTTACCTATAGCTCTACTCAAAATGTCACTAAAATAGGTCAGAACTCATTTACTGCTTCACAAGTTAAAAATTGCCTTATGCAAAATGGTTTTAAGAATATTAAACGATTGCGTTTAGATGACAAAGGCATCTGGCGTGCTTTAGTAAAATTTAAAAAGTCCCATTTTTTCGTATCCGTTGACTATTCAGGAACAGTTAGCATTCAAAATGAAAGAAAAAAATATGATTGATTTTAAAACTTACAGCAACGTTTCTGTTCATCTCTGTAAGAAAAAAAAATTAAAAAAGTGCTGCCATTCTATTAAAGAATTTGCTTTCATTGGCGGTTTAAATGGTAGCATATCAGGAGCTATCGCTGCAACTCTTGCAGCGTATGGTTATATTGCTCTTCCAGGATTTGGTCCAGTTATCGCAATGGGTATAGGAGTAGCACTTTCTGCCGGAATGATAATAGGAGCACTGATAGGATCAGGAATGGGAGGGAGTGTCGGTATATGCTGTATTTTATGGGAAATTTATATGAATAATAATAATTCTTTCTCTTATAAATTTCATAATGAATAGAAATTTCTCATCATTTTTTCGATGAAAAACAATTAAGTCATCAACAAATTATATGTTCTGTTTTTGATGAAACGATTATCATATTATAAATGAAATAATATCTACTTATAAAAATTTCTTGCTTAATTCTTTATTACACCTCAAAAAAGTAGATTTTTAAAGCATCTCTTGAAGAAATGTAAACGAGATATAATTATCGATCTATGAAAGCTATATTTTTTATAGATCAAAAAATGAGAGTTATATTCAGATTATATATAAATATGCTTTAATTTATTTGCTCTTTTTAAGATATAATATTTCTATATAAATTATTTAATTTAAATTTCAATTTAAGATAATCGTATATATTTAATAATATAGATTATTTTTATAGATAAAATTATATTTAAATATAAGTATAAAGTTATTTTATGAAAAAAATATTATTATTATTGGTTTTTATGGCATTTTTAATTCATAAAAATTCTGCATTAGCACTATCAACACAAGTAAATATTTATAAATTAGAAGATAATAATTCCAAAAAGGCTATTGGTAGCATTAAAATTGAAGAAAACGCATACGGTTTGATTTTCATCCCTAATTTATCTACTTTATCAGAAGGGATGCATGGTTTTCATGTACATGTAAATCCTTCATGTGATACAAAAGATGGCATAATTGGTGGAAGCGCAGGTGGACATTATGATCCGGAACATACCAGAAAACATTTAGGACCTTATAATGTCAATGGTCATCTTGGTGATTTACCAGCACTTTATGTTGATAAGCAAGGGTATGCTATAAGGAACGTTCTTGCTCCACGATTAAAAAAATCTCTGAAATTAAAGGGCATTCTTTAGTCATTCATTTAGGGGCAGATAATCAATCAGACGAACCATTACCGCTTGGCGGAGGTGGTGAGCGTTTGGCGTGCGGTATTATTGAAAAATAAAGAGAATATTGATGGTAAACTGTGTGAATATTTTATAAAATTAACGCTTTTTTTGAATGTTTAATTCGGATAACAAAAAACTTAATGATAATCAAAACGAACAGCAATGGAAATTAAAGAAATAGTAGTATAAGTTCTCCGTAAGAAGACTTCAATATGAGGAAGTAATATTTTCAATGTTTGATGTAAACAAAGCAAGAAAATTAAATTTCACTCTCTAAAATATCACATTTGTAATAAATTATAATCATTAAGTCTAGTTCTAATAGAATCACGCCCCACGCATAAAATAGAACGGGTCTAAAACAGAAAATTTACTCTTCCCCTACTCAATCCCACTCATGAGGTGCACGCAAACAATTTTGATTGATACAATATCAATATAAGATGGTTTGAAAAGATTAAATGCTAAGATATTCACCCCCTCATTTAAGTTTAAAACAAAGATTAATTGTCATTATAAATCAATATATTATATCAACATAATAAGTCAAATAAAATATTTAGAGTAATTTTTTATCACTCTGAAAAAAGGGCTTTTAAACAATAGAGTCTTTTTTAAAATACCTCTCATGGAGACATATGATCCCAATCTAGTGAACGCATCTCGCCAGTTTGATAAAATTGACGAATGAGTTTAATATAATCAAGAAAATCTTTGTTTTCCTCCACTAATCTATTAGCAGTATCCCAGTCAATATCACTACGTTCTTTGGCAGGAATTAAAATCTCACTCTCGGAAGAGTTTTCCTTATTAAGTCTTATAAATCCAACTCCATGCAAACTTGAAAGCATTCGAAGCTCTTTTAATGTATCAACCCCTTCAATTTCACTAGCAACTAAATAACTCAAATTAGCCCATGACGAATTACTAACTGTTTGAAAAAATGCTTTTCGTAAATTTGAACGATTGATGAGAATTTTTACTTCAAAAGACCAAAGCTTCGTTTTTTTATCAAAATATTGCAAAACACAATCTTTGATTTCACGATTCCATTCACTGCTTAAATCTTGCATTCCTACGAGATCTGGATAAAGCCATTTATTTCCGCCTGCACCATGTTTATTACGAGAACATTTCTCATTAATGCGCTTGCTGTAAACTGCAAGCTCTGACCATAAAAATTTAGATAATAACGGATAAAGATCATGCTCTTTAACAGAGCCATCTTCTGTTCTATTCTCTGCATTGTCCTCTACTGCATCAATTTCAGCACTATCTGTTTGTTTAGTAAAATAATATTGCCGTGGTCGTCCTTCAGTGGTTTTAATTTCTGAATAACGCTTTTGTAACTGAGGGCGTCTTGCTCCTATTTCAGCAACAATTTGCTGAATAAGAGCTGTATCACTATTAAGAGGAGTAATTATTGCCGTTGAATGCTCTTGTTTTTGACGGCATTTGTCTGGGTAATTTTCAAATATCCATTGAGCAATTTCTCGAGCTGTAAATTTTTTTGTCGGGTTTTTCTTTAAAAAATTAAAAACAGTGTTTGTTAAATTTAAACTCATATGAAAAACTCCCCCTTTCATCCTCTGAATATTTCATTATATTCAGGATTTTTAAATGAAAAAACAATAAACTATTTAAGTTTTTTAAAAAAAAAGCATAGTTATCAAATTACCCAATAAAATTAAAATATTTTTTTGAATTTATGACTATAAACTCAAAGATTTTTTCACATAAGGAAAGTAAGATTATACTTTTATCAAAAATTCTAAATGTGCTGAAAATCCCCATAAAAAATCATAATCTTGTGTAACTTTTCTATAAATTTTTCCTTTTATTTTAATGTTGTTAGAAAAAATATTAATTTTCTGATTTATGAAACCCCTAATATTTTTACATTAATGATGCGATAGTGCAAAAAAATAAAAATAATTATTCAAACATTTGATTGAACCTCACACCCGTCAATTAAAAAACTTATGTGTTTTATTTTTGAAGAAAATAAGTTATGAGCTCTCAAGTATAGATTCTGCAATGGTAAACTCTGCACACAAACCTTCAAAACTACTATTTTCTTTAATAGCATCATGGGGAATAAGAACATAATACCATTTTTTACCGCCATAAGTAGCCGCATAGCGCGTTGCATGACAACACCATTCAACTGCAGATTCTCTCTTTTTTAACACAATAGGATTTTTTATTTCGGAAGCTTTTTTGGGCTCACAGAGATATTTTGCGTTCTTTGTTTCTACAACAAAGTCTGGTTCATAATTTGATCCTTTATCATATTCTATCTTGAAAAAACCTCGAGTGGGTTTCATCCATTTCAATACTTGTATATCATCCTCTAATATTTGAGCAAATCGTAATTCCCCTTCTACTGAATCAAACTTTTGTAAAGGATAACAGCATTTTCTAAAGCCGCTGAATACAAGTTTTTTAATATCGCTTTTAATGGCAGGAATATTACGAAAATCAAGGGGAGATGTCCCTTGCGGCAACACATAATGGATAGGCGTTAAGGTTGTAAACTCCCTCGTAATTTTAATCTCATAATCCCTCTGTGTTTCCCATTGGTGTTCTCTTAATTGCGCAACAATAAAACTAGTAAGCTTATTCTGATAGTGAATTAATACATTCTCAACGGCAGCATCATTTGGTAAATAAGATTGGAAATATTGTACCAACTGACTCGCCAATTTTCGTAATAATGGCGTATGGTTATCATAATCGATAAAGTCATTATCAATTAAACCGCGAATGATATAATTTTCAAGATAAGGCTCTTTGACATATTCATTCTTAGATGTGAAAAAAATGCTTTTATGGGTGCACAATTCTCGAATTAAAAGTTCTTTACTAACAGGTTGCAAATTTAAGTTTTCTAAATTTTCCAAATTAAAATCAGAAAAACCATAAGTAACCTCACGCGAAGGAATGAGTACAATATTGGGAATATCTATCATCAATTCTGCTAATTGTTTTGTCAAAATTGTCACCACTTTTGATACAACAAACTTTTGTGATGAAGGATTAATATTCATAACTTTATTAGCAATTTTTTCTTGTATCAGTGCAGAACAAAGCATTTGAGAACTTGGCAATTTATCATTCTCTTTGATAAGATCCCAAGCGATCGCTGCAATATCTTGCTCTTCAGGCGTTAATGTAGGGGAATCTGTATTACGTAATATGATACCTTGTAAATCAGAAGATGCTCCATTTATATCGGAATTACGTGTTACCATCGTTTGCATCAATAAAGCTTCTACTTGACATGGAACCGTCACTATATCTGTCTTTTCAGAGGCGATATTCCCTCCTGTTCCAATCTCAATATGCTTTTTTATAATTGAGTTTGGATCGTTTGCACGATCAATAATATCTTGAAAACGATCATGCGCAATAATTGTTAAACGATCAATGGCTTCCACGCTTTGTTCTATACCCATAAGGCAAACGCAATCCACGCCCAATTGTTTGCTCTGTTAAAATTTCTGAAGCCGATGCACGCAACGGTACAAATAGTATAAAGATTCGTGACATCCCACCCCTCCTTTAATTTATTAATGTGAATAACAATTTCTGTTGGTTCATGAGAATCTTCAATTGCAATAAGCTTTTGAATATTTTGGTCTTCTTCTATATTCGACTGTTTTGTATGAATCTCTAAAATTTTTCCCTTATAGGTACATGAAAAAAATTATCTGATTCCAATAAATTCCGTAGTTTTTGTGCATGAGTTGTATCTTGAGCGATAACTAAAACAAAAGGCTTAACGAATTTCTTTTTATAATCGTTAGCATAGATAACTAAATCTGCTTTTACTTTTTCGTGCGTATGAATTGCATCTTGTAGTTTAATATACTCTAATTGTTCAGGTGTGTAGTTTTTCGGTTGAAAGTCTTTCCGTGTAGCAACAGCTGGCTCTTTCACAAATCCATCTCTCATAGCCTCTGCAAGTGAATAGCTGTAAACAACGTTTTTAAAATCTACTGGTTTTGCACCTATTGTTTTAGGTGTAGCTGTAAGTTCTAGGCCTAAAACAGGTTTTAACTCATTAATCGCCGAAATGCCTGCAGAAGCACGATAACGGTGTGCTTCATCCATTAACAAAACTAAATCAGGAAGATTTGCGAGATAATCAAAATAACTTTCGCCAATCGTTTCTTGCAAGCGTTTAATTCGCGGAATACTGGATTTTAATGCACCTTTTTTGTTATCTATTGTATTAATTTTAGAAATATTAAAAATATTGATAAAGGCTGTATCCCTACTCTCAAACAAACGCTTTTGTCCTTGAAAGTGGTGATCATCAGTGCGAATACCTTTACAACTTTCATAGTCGTCACCTGTAATAATAACAGGTCTATTTGCAATGAATTCACTTATTCCACTAAAGACATACTTTGGGCTTTGGGGACTAAAATCCTGTTTTAATTTTTCATAAATAGTTAAATTTGGAGCTAAAACAAAAAAATGGCGACTGCGACCTGTTAAATAAAGATAGCTGATAAAAGCACCCATAAGTCGCGTTTTTCCCACACCCGTTGCTAAAGCAAAACAAAAAGAAGGAAAGTTTCGTTCAAAATCTTGTACAGAAGGGTAAAGGTTTTTTATCACTTCCAACTCTGCAACCAAATCAGCATTTTTAGAAAGCTCTATATTTTCTAAAATTTTTACCAAAATATTTAAAGACTCACGTTGAGGATTACGCAACGATAAGCGAGCAGAAATCCTTTTTTCAACAGTGTTCATGAAAAACTCCGCTTTTTATATATTATTCAAATAGATCTAATTCTTTTTGTGCAATATCTTTATCTTTGTTGCTTTCTTTTACCACAATCATTGGTTCAAGATTGGCTATATTTAAACTGTAATCATCCCTTCCCCATTCGCATTTTTCTAATACTGCACGGGGAATTTTAGTGAGTGTTAGATTTTCAAATGATGCTGATTTTGTATCAAAGGCTGTACAACAAATCAGCAAAGTGCGATGAGAGCCTACCTCTTCGCTTATAATACGGAGGTGTTCATGAGTCATAGCGTTTGTTGTGACATAAATATAATCTCTCGCAGTTGAATACCCTTGCATCCAATAATGATTTTCATCAGGTGCATAGGTAAACCCCATATGTTTGCACATTGCTTCTGAAAGCATCGCAGCATTATATTCGCGACTAATAATCTATTGTCCCCATGGATCTTTTTGCAACAGAGAAGGTGTGAGGCGATAATAACGGAATCCCCCGCCACCTTGCCAATTGACACTTTTGGAAATTCCCCCTTGATCAGTTCCATCAATGACTTGTTTTAAACGAGGGATAATATGGGTGTGACAATGTTCACCAAGTTCAATCATAATCCACTTTCTTCCCATTTTATGAGCAACAGAACCGGTCGTGCCAGAACCAGCAAAAGAATCCAGTATAAGATCACCGGGGTTGGTGGCAAGTTGAATGATGCGTTCCATTAACCGTTCCGGTTTAGGAGTTGTAAAGACATTATCAGAATTAAAAACTTTGACTTCTTTTTTGGCATCTTGGTTGTGCCCCACTTCTGTATAGGGCCAAATCGTCATTGAAACCGTACCATTTTTTACTTCTGATAAAAAACGCTTCAGAGAAGGAACATTGCTTCCTGTTGGACCAAACCAAATACGATTATCTTTCAATAATTCAAAGAACTTTTTTTCATTCATAGCCCAACTTCTACCATTGGGGGGCATCACCTTGCGTCCAGAAGGTGTGATGATTTCATAAATATCCTTAAACGTCACTCTTTTTACGGATAAATCTCCAGATTTCCAAGGGCCGCGAGGATCATTATCAGGATTTTTATAGCGCGCATCCATATCGCTTGAACGAGGAAGCAATTGAGGACGCCAAATCATTTTATCTTTGGCATAAACCATTATAAAATCATGGTTATCAGAAAGCCATTTTGTATCATTTTGTGGAGCATATTTCTTTTGCCAAATAATATTGTTGATGAAATTTTGGCGACCAAAAATTTCATCCATCACCACTTTAAGATAGGCTTGTTCATCATCATCAATGGAAATCCAGATACTTCCATCATCCGCCAGTAAATGATGTAACAATTCTAGCCTGTCTCTCATAAAACTTAGCCATATGGAATGCTCTAAACCATCTTTATAATGTTCAAAAGCATTACCTGTATTATAAGGCGGATCGATATAGATACATTTTACCTTGCCTGTATATTCTTTCTCAAGTGCTTTGAGTGCGAGTAAATTATCACCAAAAATAAGTTTATTATCAAAAATATCCTGAGATGATATTTGATGTGAGGCATGATAAGATTTTTCACGATCTTCTAATAAGATATGAGTTTTTAGTTTGGGGCGTTTCTCTTTTCCAATCCAGTTAAGTTCTAATTTTTGTTTATTATGATGCATGTAATCGTTTTTAAATCCAAATGTTTGAGAAAAACGATGCATTCACGAACAGTATTGTTAGTACCATCCGACAGCAATTTGAGCTTCTTCTGACATACAATCAGGTGTCCATGGTGGATCAAAAGTCATAGTGACTTCAACATACGAAACCCCTTCAACTGCACTAACTGCATTTTCTACCCACCCCGGCATTTCACCAGCAACAGGACATCCCGGTGCTGTAAGAGTCATTTCAATTTTTACTGAACGATCATCTTCAATATCAATACGATAAATCAGTCCAAGCTCATAAATATCAGCAGGAATCTCTGGGTCATAAACTGTTTTGAGAGCAGCAATAATATCATTCGTCATACGATCAATTTCATCTGCTGGAATTGCTGATATATAAGATTTTTTATTTTCGCTTACAGTTTCAACAGATTCTGTAGAATGACGCTCTTCAATTGATTCAGCCATTAAAAAATGTCCTTGTTTCTTTCAATGCTTCTACTAATTGATCTACATCTTCTTGAGTGTTATACATGGCTAATGATGCCCGACAAATAGATGTTAGACCAAAGCGTTGTAATAAAGGCTGTGCACAATGGGTTCCCGCGCGTATTGCAACTCCTTTTCTATCAATAAACATAGCGATATCATGGGCGTGAATCCCTTCAATTGTAAATGATATAATAGCTCCTTTATTGGGAGAATGACCATAAATACGCAATGACTCAACCATTTTAAGTTTTTCCTGCGCATAAGCTAAAAGGGACCTCTCATGGGCATGAATCGTGCTACGACCTTTCTCTTGTATATAATCAATAGCTGCAGTTAATCCAATAGCTTCAACAATAGGAGGAGTGCCTGCTTCAAAACGGTAAGGAGGAGCATTATAAAAAACCTTATCGGTTGTTACCTCCTCGATCATTTCCCCTCCCCCTTGAAAAGGACGCATTTCTTCTAGTCTATCTTCCTTACCATACAAAACACCAATACCGGTGGGACCATAAAGCTTATGACCTGTAAAGACATACCAATCACAATCGAGATCTTGCACATCAACGGTTAAATGTACTGCTCCTTGAGAACCATCAACAAGAACAGGAATAGAATTTTGATGTGCGAGCTTAATAATCTCTTTAACAGGAGGTACAGTTCCTAATATATTGGACATATGCGTAATAGCAACAAGCCGCGTTTTTTCGCTTAAAGCCTTTTGGAAATCTTCAGTGTGCAGAATACCATTTTCATCGACAGGAACAAAAATAAGTTTAACACCTTTTTGTTCACGGAGAAAATGCCAAGGAATAATATTTGAATGATGTTCCATGATCGTTAGAACAATCTCATCACCTTCTTTGAGTTTGGGCATAGCCCAACCATAAGCAACGGTATTAATAGCTTCTGTTGCATTTTTCGTAAAAACAATTTCTTCAGCTTTTTGAGCATTTAGAAAAACACGAACGGTTTCACGAGAATTTTCATATGATTGTGTTGCTATATTGGCTAAAAAATACATTCCCCTATGCACATTAGCATAACTATAATGATAATAATTATTCATTGCATTGAGTACTGACACTGGTTTTTGGGCAGAAGCACTACTATCAAGATATGCTAATCGCTTTCCATAAACTTGATGGTGCAAAAGAGGAAAATCACGCCGAATTTCTTCGACATTATAACTCAACGTTGGTGCATCAATTGCCATTTTTCTACCTTAAACATTTTTTTCAAGCCATTTACTAATGATATTCTCCAAAGCAATTTGAATATTATCTTGCTTGATCTCATCAATGAGCTCAGAGATAAATCCTTTAATCAAAAGTGCACGAGCCGTTTTAAATGGGATACCACGCGCCATAAGATAAAAAAGATAATCATGATTAATATTAGCAACTGTTGCACCATGACCGCATGCAACATCATCAGCAAAAATCTCCAGTTCAGGCTTTGCATTAAATTCTGCATCATCTGAAAGAATAAGGCTATTACAAGCCATGCGTGCATCTGTTTTTTGCGCTTTTTGAGACACACGTATTATTCCTTGGAAAACACCAACAGCCTTATCTGTAACCACATTGCGTATAATTTCGCTTGATGTTGATTTTTCTTCCACGTGACGAACAGTCATTGTAAGATCACTATGTGTTTGTCCTGATAATAAATTTATAACGCGTAATTGAAAATCAGATTCTTCTCCCTGTAATTCAATATCGACTTCTTGGCGATTTAATTGGCTCCCTATATTAATGACATAAAGTGATAACTTCGCTCTTTGATCAAGAACAGCACAAAATCGACCAAATTGTGTAGAATTAAAATCACGATTGCGAATGAGAATCCACGTAACATCACTATCAGCAGCAACATTTAATGAAAATATTGAACTGACAAAGGTATCTTTATCATTGCCAATCTGATGTTCAATAAACGTAACTTGACTATTTTTATCAACTTTTATATCCGAAAAAATATGAGATTGTCCCCCCATTTGTATATTTTGTAATTCAATGGGTATATTTAACTTTGTATTTTCAGGGATGTGAAAAAGCCAACCATCTGTAACAAAAGCTGTATTTAACTGTCCAATAAAATCCTCATCGGAAATATTTTGATTTATCTGTACAGAATTATCTTCCAATGCGTCTGAAAGGCGTTTTACTGTAATATTATCTACCTTTGATTCTATTGATGTTTTTCCATTGTTTATGGAGAAAACAGCACTTTCTGAAAACAAAGCATCAACCAATTGATTGTTTTGAACTTTTGAAAAATTGCTAATAGACTTCAGTAAGGTACGCAGATTGGTATAATGCCAGCTTTCGATTTTACGGGAAGGAAGCTGTGTGGTTTGAAACTGCTCAATAGTTTTCTTGCGGATTTCCTGTACAGCTTTATCACCAGGTAAGTCGTTTACACATTGATTGAAATTACTGAGTATATTTTCTTCAACTGCTAACAAGTCTTGCTGTGTATTCATATTCAATAACCTCAAACCGCTTCCCTGATAAGATCAGCATACCCATTTTGCTCTAAATAAAGCGCTAAGGATTTATCTCCGCTTTTGATAATTTGTCCTTTATAAAGAACATGTACCGTGTCAGGAATAATATAATTAAGCAGCCGTTGATAATGGGTAATCACCAAAAATGAACGTTTTGAATCCCGAAGTTTATTAACACCATCTGCAACAATTTTTAATGCATCAATATCTAAACCAGAATCCGTTTCATCTAAAATGCAAAGTCTAGGTTCAAGAAGTGCCATTTGTAAAATTTCAGCGCGCTTTTTTTCCCCACCTGAAAAACCTACATTTAATGGACGCTTTAGCATATCCATATCTATTTCAAGTTTGGCTGAAACTTCTTTAACACATTTTATAAATTCAGGAATTTTAAGCTCTTTGTCACCGCGCGCTTTGCGTTGAGAATTCATCGCAACTTTTAAAAATTCCATCGTTGCTACCCCTGGTATTTCCATTGGATATTGAAATGCAAGAAAAACACCATATATAGCGCGTTCTGCTGGATCCATTTCTAAAAGCGATTGTCCATTATAGAGAATATCTCCTTCTGTTATTTCATAATCATCACGACCAGCAAGCAAATAAGACAAAGTTGATTTTCCGGCTCCATTTTGTCCCATGATAGCGGCAACTTCTCCATCTTGAACTGTCAAGTTTAAACCACGAATAACTTCTGTATCGGTCCCAGCAATACGAGCGTGCAAATTTTTTATCTCTAACATAATTTAATCCTGTTTTGGCTGTTTTTCAGATACCAACACGTATTATTTTGCCTTAGCATCCATCTACTTTTGTAATTACCATAGAGGTCATTTTTAGCATTATTTGCTACTGTTACAGCCCTTTTACATCAAGTCTTCTATTTATCTAATTCAATAAATTATCCAACACTACCTTCAAGGCTGATACCAATAAGCTTTTGTGCTTCGACAGCAAATTCCATGGGAAGTTTTTGAATGACCTCTTTTACAAAACCATTTACAATTAATGCGATAGCTTCTTCTTCGGGAATTCCTCTCTGCATAACATAAAAAAGTTGGTCATCAGAAATTTTTGATGTTGTGGCTTCATGTTCAAACTGAGCTGTTGCATTTTTTGCTTCAATATAAGGGACTGTATGCGCACCACAATCATTTCCGATTAACAAACTATCACATTGCGTAAAATTACGCGCATTTTGTGCTTTTCGATGTGCTGTAACTTGTCCTCGATAAGTGTTATTTGAAAAACCTGCAGAAATGCCCTTGGAAATAATACGACTGGATGTATTTTTTCCCAAATGAATCATTTTTGTACCAGAATCAATTTGTTGATGACCGTTTGCAACAGCAATAGAATAAAATTCTCCACGCGCATTATCACCACGGAGTAAGCAGGATGGATATTTCCAAGTAATCGCAGAACCAGTCTCAACTTGTGTCCATGAGATTTTAGAGCTATCACCTCGACAATCTCCACGCTTCGTCACAAAATTATAAATACCGCCCTTTCCATCTTTATCGCCAGGATACCAGTTTTGTACTGTAGAATATTTAATCTCTGCATTTTTAAGGGCAATAAGTTCAACGACAGCCGCATGAAGTTGGTTTTCATCACGTTGGGGTGCTGTACACCCTTCAAGATAAGAAACATAGGAATCTTCAGCGGCGATAATCAATGTTCGTTCAAATTGGCCAGTGTTGCGTTCATTAATCCTAAAATAAGTTGAAAGCTCCATAGGACAACGAACCCCTTTGGGAATATAAACAAATGAACCATCTGTAAAGACAGCTGCATTTAAGGCCGCATAATAATTATCACTTATAGGTACAACTGTTCCTAAATATTCCTTAATAAGCTCAGAATGTTCAATAATCGCCTCTGAAATAGAACAAAAAATCACACCAGCACGTGCCAGCTCTTTTTTGAATGTTGTTACAACAGAAACAGAATCAAAGACTGCATCAACAGCCACCTGCCCCGATACAGACATACTGTCATCGAAAGTAGATGGATCAGACTGTTTTCTTACTCCTGCCAAAATCTCTTGTTCTTTAAGGGGAATGCCAAGTTTTTCGTACGTTGCTAATAACTCAGGATCCACTTCATCCAAAGATTTTGGTCCTGTATGATTTTTTGGAGCAGCATAATAATAAAGCTCCTGAAAATCAATTTTAGGATATTCAAGACGCGCCCAATGAGGCTCTTGCATTGTCAGCCAACGTCGGTAAGCTTTTAAGCGCCATGTTAGCATCCATTCAGGCTCATGTTTTTTAGCAGAAATAAATTTGATAATATCTTCATTTAAGCCTTTTGGAGCTTTATCTGTTTCAATATTGGTTTCAAAACCATATTTATATTGGTCAACATCTATTTCACGTACTTGGCGTATTGTTTCTTGTACTGCCGGCATAAATTTTCTCCATTTTTTGGCGTCAAAAACCGGTAACTAAAAGTCTTGTTTTTTTTTACAAGATTAAAGTAAGAAAGTTATTTCCTAGGCTATAGGTAAAGTGCAAAAATTTCAATAAAACTTATCTTATTTTTAAAATAATTCTAATTTTATAACTTTCTTATGATAAATCTTACCCTTTTTTCTTGCTCATAATTTGAGAAAAAAACGATAGAAAATCATCAATATCCTCAGAAGTTGTATCCCGCCCTAGCGAAATGCGAATGGCACCATTTGGAACATGATACCCCATTGCCTCCAACACTTTGCTTTGTTTTACTTTTCCTGAAGAACAAGCAGAGCCGGATGATATAGAAAACCCTTCTAAATCAAAAGCAATTTGCATCGTTTCAGCTTTTATATTTTTCACGGTAAAGTAAGTTGTATTTGGCAAACGTTGAACTCTTTTGCCAAAAATTTCAACATTTTTACTTATTTTTTGTAGTCCATCTTCTAATTTATTGCGTAAATATATTAACTGTTTTATTTCCTCCTGTGTGAAACAATCAGCTATTGCTGCCCCAAAAGCAGCAATAAGGGGCAATGCTTCTGTTCCTCCACGGAGACCTTTTTCTTGTCCCCCCCCAATAATAAGAGGGTGTGGCATGAGAAGATTGCCACATGAAACAAAAGCACCGATTCCTTTAGGACCACCAATTTTATGTGCAGACAGTATAAAAAAATCTCCTCCTAGCTGATTAATATCCACGAAATTTTTATCGACATATTGTGTCAAATCAACAATAAGAGTGCCTCCTAAATCCCGAACAATAGCGGCGATTTCTGTTAACGGTTGAATAACACCCGTTTCACTATTTGCAGCTTGAATAGCAACAAGAGGTAAACCTTTTGTTTTATCGTGAAGCGTTAAGAGTGCTATTAATTTATCTTGTTGTATGAGCCCATCTTGATCAACAGCAATGACGCTTATCAATTCTTTAGAAAAACGCCCTCCCTCTGCAACAGAGGGATGTTCCGTCGCTCCAAGGTAAAGATGAGAAAATTGAACTTTTGCATTCCCCATATTGTAAAAGGGTGTTAACAAAGTCATTGCTGATTCACTCGCACCAGAGGTAAATACCACGTGACCTGGATCTGTTTTAAGATTTTCAGCGATTTGTCGACGTGCCTTTTGCAACAAGGTTTTAGCCGCACGCCCTTCCTTATGAACCGATGATGGATTACCAAATATCTCTAAAGATTCCAGTAACGCCATCCGTGCCATTTTTTTGAGCGGTGTTGTTGCGTTATGATCAAAATATCGGCGTTTTATAATCATTTTACATCGCAATCATTAATCTTATGAATTGATTAAAAAAATAGCGCAATTTTCTTGAAAAGTGCACTAAAAAAAGAATATCTAATAATTATTTAAGAGATTCTATGGTAAAAGTCGACCAAGGTCAATGAGAGCCTTTTATTGCATTTAAGGAGCATTTTATGCCAGAAATTATTTTTAACGGTCCCGCGGGTCGGCTCGAAGGGCGTTATCAACCTTCACAACAAAAAAATGCACCCATTGCGATCATTTTGCATCCTCATCCCCAATTTGGTGGAACTATGAATCATAAAATTGTCTACGACCTCTTTTATATGTTCCAACAACGTGGCTTTACAACTTTACGTTTTAACTTTCGTGGTATTGGTCGTAGTCAGGGTGAATTTGATTATGGAATAGGAGAACTTTCAGATGCTGCTGCTGCTCTCGATTGGGTGCAAACACAACATCCAGACTCTAAAAATTGTTGGGTAGCAGGATATTCATTTGGAGCATGGATTGGTATGCAGCTTTTAATGCGCCGACCGGAAATTGAGGGATTTATCTCAGTTGCCCCTCAGCCTAATGTTTATGACTTTTCATTTCTTGCACCTTGTCCCTCCTCTGGACTTATCATTCATGGTGGTATCGATAAAGTTGCCCCCCCAAAAGATGTTCAAATACTTGTCGATAAATTGAAAACACAAAAAGGAATCATCATCACACAAGAAATATTAGAAGAAGCTAATCACTTTTTCAGTGGATGTCATGAAGAACTTATTGAACGATGTGCCCACTATTTGGATAACCATATCACCAATGAACTTCTCGCTCCTCCTCCTGAAATACTTTCACTAACTTAGGAAAACACGATAGATTTATAAAAAATCAGCAAAAGTTGTCTCTGATCATAACAAAGTAATTTTTTTAGTCTGTACTTAAAACTTTTCTAAATTTTATTTCAGGATAGAAATGAGAATAACAAAATGCCTTTTTTCTGTCACTGAGAAATCTCTTTTTTAGCGTAAAAAGGAAATAATACCTGTATTATTATCTTTATATTATCAATATGTCTCTTTCTCTTGTGATGTGTGCATCAGTTATGATAGATAACGCTCCATTATATAATCACCTATTATATGAAATGAATGCACTCTTAAAATTAGGAAATTGAATCTGTGTTTGCCTTTAAATCTGATTTTTTACACATTATGAGCGAACGTGGTTTTATCCACCAAATTTCAGATGAAAAAGGCTTAGATGATCTTTTTTTAAAAGAAACTGTAAGCGCTTATATTGGATTTGATCCAACAGCATCGAGTTTACATGCTGGAAGTCTTCTTCAGATTATGATGCTTTATTGGTTACAAAAAACGGGTCATCGCCCCATTGCTTTAATGGGCGGAGGGACCGGATTGATCGGTGATCCTTCCTTCAAAGATGAAGCGCGACGTCTTCTGGCACAAGATGATATTGCTGCAAATATTGATGGTATTAAAAAGGTATTTGCTAACTATTTGACATTCGGTGACCGAAAAACTGATGCTTGTATTGTGAATAATGCTGAATGGTTATGCAATTTAAACTACTTAGAATTTTTGCGTGATATAGGAAAACATTTTTCTGTCAACCGTATGTTGTCATTTGATTCTGTCAGACTCAGACTTGAGCGTGAGCACTCTTTGTCATTCTTAGAATTTAATTATATGATTCTGCAAGCTTATGACTTTGTTGAACTTTATAAACGTTATGGATTGCGTATGCAAATGGGGGGCTCTGATCAATGGGGCAACATTATTAACGGAATCGAATTAGGGCATCGTTTAGGAACACCACAATTATATGCGTTAACATCACCATTGCTGACCACCTCTTCCGGTGCCAAAATGGGTAAATCATTGAATGGGGCTGTATGGCTGAATGCGGATATGCTTTCACCTTATCAATTTTGGCAATATTGGCGCAATATAGAAGATGCTGATGTAACACGATTTCTAAAGCTCTATACTCCATTGCCAATGGATGAGATTCTTAAACTTTCTGTATTACAAGGGACAGAAATTAACGAAGCAAAAAAAATTCTTGCAACAGAAGTTACAGCAATGTTGCATGGACGTGCTCTTGCCAATACAGCAGCAGAGACTGCTCGCAAAACATTTGAAGAAAAAACTCTGGGAGAAAATCTTCCAACTGTTGAAATTAATGCCTCAGAATTAAAAAAAGGTGTTGGATTGCTCACTCTTTTAGTACGAGCAGGACTCGCTAAATCTAATAGTGAGGCACGCCGACACGTTCAAGGTGGAGGTGTACGTGTAAATGATCAAATTATTGAGGATGAAACACATCTTATTATTGAAGATGATGTCAGTGCAGAAGGAATCATTAAACTTTCTTTCGGTAAGAAAAAACATGTTGTGATGAAACCAGTATAATCTTTTGTTGTTTTGTTTATGTTGTTCACGCCGATTTTGTTCTTTCAATCCAATCGTTGTGATAGAGCGATTTTTGTTAGGAAAATAAACCTCTCTTCAAAACAATAATATTCTAGAGAGTTGAATAGTTCTTTTCTTCTGTGTACTCTGATATCCTATACTTGTTAAACAAGAAAGATGAAAATAATGACAAGACCAATGAAGGGGGCTCTTGCTCCTGATTTTAATTTGCCTCGCGATGGAGGAGAGACAGTATGTCTTTCTGACTTTAAAGGAAAACCTGTTGTTTTATATTTTTATCCAAAAGATGACACCAGCGGTTGCACAAACGAAGCACTTGATTTCACAAAATTAAAGATGAAATTTGATGAAATCGGTGTTGCTGTTATTGGAATCTCTCCAGATAATGTAAAAAAACATGATAAATTTAAAGTAAAATATGAGCTTGATGTCATCTTGGTTTCTGATGAAGAAAAAACGACCCTCGAAGCTTACGGTGTTTGGGTTGAGAAAAGCATGTATGGACGCAAATATATGGGGGTTGAACGGAGCACTTTTTTAATCGATGCAAATGGAATAATAGCAGAAGAATGGCGCAAAGTAAGCGTATCTGGGCATGCTGAAAATGTTCTAGCTACTGCAACACTTTTACATCATAACCATAACTTGTAAATTGAGTATTTGATTTACTTTAAAAAGCAAAAGCCATCCTCTGAATTAATTTTAGTTTTTCAACGGATTCAATTTTTACAATATATTGTGATTTATAAGGATAGTGAATTGTTTTATATTTATATTAGTACTCCAAATATCAAAAATTTTTCTTATTTCAGCTTCCTATCACTTGCAATATCATAAGCAGGATTGGTGTGTGAAAAAAATTGAAAAAAGAAACAAGAAAACCCCTCTTTGAACCTTTAAAGTATCGAGAGCTATCGTAATACCATAACATCAATAAAACGAACAACTTAAAAAAAATCTACATGGCTTGAAGGAAGGATATATAATTAACGAATATCCTCAATTTCTTTGTCTTGTCCATAAATGCGCCGTGCGAGCGCTGCCTCTATAAATGCATCTAAATTACCATTCAGTACGGATTGTGGATCCGTATTTTCAATCCCTGTACGCAAATCTTTGACAAGCTGATAGGGTTGAAGAACATAAGATCTAATTTGATGTCCCCATCCGATTTCTGTTTTAGAAGATTCAGCAGCATTGGTTTCTTCTTCTCTTTTTTTAAGCTCTTCTTCATAAAGCCGTGCACGCAACATCGACCAAGCCGTAGCGCGATTTTTGTGTTGAGAACGCTCTGTTTGACATTGAACAACAATACCCGTTTTTATATGTGTGATGCGAACAGCGGAATCTGTCGTGTTAACATGTTGTCCTCCTGCTCCCGATGCACGATATGTATCAATACGCACATCTGCCTCTGAAACATCAACTTCAATATTGTCATCAATAACTGGATAAACCCAAATGCTTGCAAAAGAGGTATGGCGCTTTGCATTCGAATCAAATGGAGAAATCCGCACCAAGCGATGAACGCCTGATTCTGTTTTTAACATTCCATAAGCATTATGCCCTTTTACAAGAATAGTCGCTGACTTTATTCCTGCTTCTTCTCCATCATGAATTTCTAAAATTTCAACCCTCATTTCATGCTGTTCAGCCCAGCGCATATACATACGTAAGAGCATAGAAGCCCAATCTTGGCTTTCTGTTCCCCCTGCTCCAGCATGAACTTCTAAATAGGTATCATTCGGATCGGCTTCTCCTGAAAGAAGCACATCAATTTGCCTTTTATCTATCTCATTTTTAAGATTACGTATTGAATTTTCTGCATCAGCTATAATTTCAACATCACTTTCTTCTTCACCCATTGTAATAAGCTCAATGCATTCTTCAAGTGTTTTTGTAAATGATAAAAGACCATTGATTGAATCATCAAGACGTTGACGCTCACGCATCATATCCTGTGCTCGTTGTGCATCATCCCATAATGACGGATCTTCCGCTTTTTGATTAAGATATTCGAGGCGCTTTAGTGATTGATCCCAGTCAAAGATGCCCCCTTAGCAATTGAATTGCTTTCTGGATTTCATCAACTAATGTTTCTATTTCTGCTCGCATAATTTAACACCGTATTTTTTAATACTCTTTCTGGTTATGTCTCTAGAATTTTACACAAACTCGATAGCTGCTGTGAGGAAATAGCATGGACTTATCGGATCGACACTGTAAAAAATAAAAACCATAGACTCATGGCGAAAGGAGACTTTGTTGATTAATACAGCCCACCTGTCCCACTTTCAAGGGCTTTATTGACTTGTGGAGAAGTAGTTACTGCAGGAACACCTTCTTGAAAAGAATTTGTACTCCCAATAACTTGATATATATCAGCAGGGCCAGTTCCTGGTTTAAATGCTTCTATAATGACATCTTGATCTCCTCTTTCCGCAAGCATTCCTGTTTTCCGATTAATTGGCATTAAAATCATACCCTTTGGCATCTTAAAGGGAACATCTGGCTTCCCTTTAAGAGCATTTGCCATAAACTCACCAAAGATAGGTGCAGCTAATGAACTTCCGGTTCCATTATATCCTAACGGAGCAGGTTGATCGTAGCCAATAAAAATACCAACGACAATGTCAGGAGTAAATCCCATAAACCAGACATCTTTAGAGTCATTGGTTGTCCCTGTCTTAGCGGCAATATGTCGATTAAGATAACGTAAACGTGCTGCAGTACCACGCTGAACAACCCCTTCCATCATGGATGTAATCTGATAAGCTGTCATAGGATCAAGAACTTGATCTCGCTCATCAATCAATGTGGGTTCACGTTGATTATTCCATGAATGCGTATTACAATTTTCACAAATACGATCATCATGACGATAAATTGTCTTTCCATAACGATCTTGAATTCTGTCTATCAGAGAAGGTTTAATAGAGCGTCCCCCATTGGCAATAACTGAATAAGCTGTAACCATTCGTAATACTGTTGTTTCACCAGCCCCTAAAGCCATGGGAAGGTAAGGCTGCAATTTATCCACTACGCCAAAGCGTTCTGCATATTCAGCGACAAGAGGCATTCCCATATCATTGGCAAGCCGTATTGTCATAAGATTACGAGAACGCTCAATCCCATAACGCAACGTTGAAGGTCCTGCAAAGGTACCACCATAATTTTTTGGTTGCCAAACTTCACCATTATATTGACGAACTTCAATGGGGCCATCTAAAACAACGGATGCTGGTGTATACCCGTTATCAAGAGCTGCTGCATAAACAAAAGGCTTAAAAGCAGACCCCGGTTGGCGATAAGCTTGGGTTGCACGATTGAATTCAGATGCAGCAAAAGAAAATCCTCCCACCATAGCAAGAACACGCCCTGTATGAGGTTCCATAGCAACAATTGCACCTTCAACCTTTGGAATTTGTTGTAAACGATAAATGTTGTTTGTATTAGATAGTTTTTCAACAAAAATGACATCCCCAACTTGCAGAACATGAGATAAGTTCTGAACAGTTTTTCGATAACCATTTTCTTTTACAACATGGAGTGCCCATTTTGAATCAGATTCAGATAAAACAGCAATTTCCCGTTTTTTTGATAATATACCTGAAGCTTCGCGCTGTGGCTGTAAACCAATCTCTACTTTATTGGTATTAGTAGAAAGAACAACAGCTAAACGCCATTCAGGAACATCACTTAGCCCTGTGATATTTGCAAGCTCTATCCCCCAATCACCCCTCTCATCGATATGCGCATAAGCTCCACGCCATCCTTGCGAATGATCAAATCTAATTAACCCAGCGTGCAAAGCACGTCGCGCAATAAGTTGTAAATGCGGATCAAGCGTTGTACGAATGGAAAGCCCACCTTCATAAAGTGTTTTAGCCCCATAGCGATGTATTAAACGACGTCGCACTTCTTCAGTAAAATAATCAGCCGCAAAAACATAGCTATCACTCCCACGTATTGTCGCTCCTAAAGGTTTAGCTTTCGCTTTTTCACCTTGTTCATGCGTTACATATCCATTTGCAATCATCCGATCTATAACCCAATTGCGCCGATCAATAGCACGCTGTGTATTCTTAAATGGATCATAATTTGCTGGTCCTTTTGGAAGAGCAGCCAAATAAGCACATTGTTCTAGAGTCAAATCATTGACGGATTTATTAAAATAGGTCAAAGAAGCAGCTGCTATACCATAAGTGCCACGACCCAGATAAATTTCATTGAGATAAAGTTCGAGAATATGATCTTTTGAATAAGTTTTCTCAATACGCATTGCTAAAATAGCTTCCTTAAATTTACGCTCTAACGTTGTTTCTGAACTTAAAAGGAAGTTTTTAGCGACTTGTTGCGTTATAGTTGATGCACCCTCTGGACGCCTTCCAGAACCAATATTACGAATATTATTGATCAAAGCTCGAGAAAGCCCTTCGGGATCTAAACCAAAATGATGATAAAAGTTTTTGTCTTCAGCCGAAATAAAAGCATTTATAACAAGCTTTGGTATTGATTGAATCGGTAAATAGAGGCGATGTTTTGTTGCAAACTCTGCCATAAGGCGGCCATCAGAAGCATGAACGCGGGTCATTACCGGCGGCTCATAAAGTGAAAGAACTTCATAATCAGGGAGTGCATTTGCTTGACCACTGGTCATAACACCCCACGTTATTGCTCCACAAAGTCCAATAGCAACAAAAAAACGAAGAAGATATCTTAAAAAAATAATCATAAAAACGGCTATCGCTTTCTTAAGAATTAATCAAAGAAAAAATACGTTATTTCAAACACACCGAGCGGATATCACCACAAGATTGAGATTAAGAGAATTTATTTTCTATTTTTTATTTATACTAGGGTATACTAGAAACCCATATTAATACTCTATTTTCCCACAAATTTAAAGAGGCTGTATCATTTTCTGCCTATAATGAGCAAATTGACGAATAGAATGAGCAATAGAGGCTGCCATTTGTTTTCTCCAATGAGGATCATTTAATAACTTTTCATCCTCTTTATTGGATAAATAACCTATTTCTATCAAGACGGAGGGTATATCTGAAGCTCTTAAAACTTGAAAATTAGCATACCGATGTGGGTTATTAATCAAGTTAATATGATTCTTTGATAAACTTGAAATTACACTATTTGCAAAATTCACCGAAAATGTATGTGTTTCACGTCGTGTAAGATCCATCAAAATATCTGTAACTTCGAGCGTTTCATCTGCAGGCAAACCGTCCAGCAAATCAACTTTATTTTCATTTTCAGCTAAAGATTTTGCAATGGCATCAGAGGCTTTATCTGATATGGTATACACTGTGGCACCGCGAAGAGAATGTAGATCAATCGTATCTGCGTGAATAGATATAAAAAGATCAGCATCGAACTCTTGCGCTTTTTTAACTCTTTCACTTAATCTTAAAAAAATATTGGAATCTCGCGTTAAAGCAACTGTAATATGAGAATCCTTTTGTAATTCGTCTCGCAATGCACGCGCAAAGTCTAAAGTTACATCTTTTTCTAAAACTCCAGTAACACCCCGCGCACCGCCATCAATACCACCATGACCAGGATCAAGAACAACACGGAAATTATATGCTGGCATTAACTGCGTTTTTGTATCAAAATTGGTCCTTTGCTGTTTTTTTAATATCTCATCAAATTTTTCTGATGTACTTTTACGAATATCAATCAGCAACTGCCATAAACCATTATTTAATTTTTTTACGACATTTTTTTCAATTACAAAAGCCGTTTTACTTGTCAAAATAATGCGTGAAGTCTGTATGTCAGAAAAAGCATAACGCACATCTGAAAGCATAACGGATAATGTATTCTGTTTCTTTAAAGGCGTATTTTGCATTGAAAAGTCAAGTGTAGGTAAATTGATAACCAACCGTGTTGGCCTGTCCAAAATCTGTAAACGAATATTTGGTTTTGAATTGAAAACCGCAATAATACGCGTATGAACACTATCACCAATGGTTCGAAAATTAATAAGTCTCAGAGGATCTGCGGCTTGAACACTGGTTTGGAATAGCAAAAAAAATAATAAAAAGTATGTGATGAGCGCAATAATATCCCCATAAGCTATTTTCAGCTTTTTGGTAAAGAAAACTCTTATCATAAGCAAAATACTCTACATTACATTTGTAATAATTTATCTTGGTTACATAAAAACGATACACCAACTTATTCTCTATTTTTCAATAAAATCTAAATAAACACCCAAAAACGAAATTAAGGTCATAAATATTATCATTGTACATGATTTACATTGTTACTTGCCAAACGCATGATATCAACATAAAAGAATATTTATGCTTCCTAGCTGATAATAGTCATCTAAATTATCTGTAACTCATATTAAGTTGTCTTTAGAGGTTTTTTGCCTATTATGCGTTGAGACTTTTTTATGGATGAAAAATTTCTATGTTATAACATTAGGATTGCATTACTTAAGATTCGTTGGTTCGGATGTCCGAACTGTTTTAAAGATTATTTTACCGGAGACTTTTAAGAAATATGAGTCATAAAAAACAGATGGAGATAATGATGAGAAATGGTGTAAATGCAGTCATGCCTCTGCACGTGGTGTTCCGTCCTGTTTTTCTGGTACCTCCCTTTTATGGCAGACAGCCTTTTATATTTACGAATAGTTATAGCGTTCGTTTGAATAAAATTGTGCATGTCGCCTTCAGGATATTAACTTATGTCAAACAAAATGCTTATAGATGCCTCCCATCCGGAGGAAACACGTGTTGTTGTTGTGCACGGCAACAAAATTGAAGAACTTGATTTTGAATCAGAACATAGAAAACAGCTCAAGGGGAATATTTATCTCGCACGTATTACGCGTGTAGAACCATCTCTCCAAGCAGCTTTTGTTGAATATGGTGGAAACCGACATGGTTTTTTAGCATTTTCTGAAATTCACCCTGATTATTATCAAATTCCTATTGCTGATCGCCTTGCTCTTCTTGAAGAAGAGGAAAAAGCAGCTGTAGGAGAAAATTCTGTAGATGCCTTTACGGAAGAAGCAACTAAAAATAAAAAACGCTCCAGGAGAACAAAAAAAGATGGAAAAAACAATGTCATAGCAGCCGATATTGAAAATGATATCACATCTGAAGCGACAATAATTGATAATACAGAAAATGCCGATATCTCTTATGATGAGATCGAAATGGTCGGTGCTGAGGACATTCGTGAAGAACTCCCAATTTATCAAAGAAAACAAGGGCGCCAGTATAAAATTCAAGAAGTCATTAAACGGCGTCAAATTTTGTTGGTACAAGTCATCAAAGAAGAGCGTGGTAATAAAGGTGCTGCCCTTACAACATATCTATCTTTAGCAGGTCGTTATTCTGTTCTAATGCCCAACACAGCACGTGGTGGTGGTATTTCACGAAAAATTACGAACGTACAAGACCGTAAGCGTCTTAAAGAAATCGTAAAAGAATTAGCAGTTCCAAAAGGTATGGGCGTTATCTTACGAACCGCTGGTGCCAATAGAACAAAAGCTGAAATTAAACGTGATTATGAATATCTTATGCGGTTATGGGATACTATTCGCACTTTGACACTTGAGTCAACGGCGCCATGCCTTGTCCATGAAGAAAGTAATCTCATCAAACGTTCTATACGAGATCTTTACAATAAGAACATTAGTGAGATTCTTGTCTCTGGAGACCAAGGATATCGTGAAGCGAAAGACTTTATGCGTATGCTCATGCCAAGTCATGCAAAAGTTGTGCAACCTTACCGTGATCCTACACCCATTTTTGCAAGAAATAATATTGAAATTCAACTTGATAAAATGTTGCAACCACAGGTTTCTTTAAAATCTGGTGGTTATCTGGTTATTAATCAAACAGAAGCACTTGTTGCTATTGACGTAAATTCTGGCCGCTCTACAAAAGAATTCTCTGTCGAAAAGACAGCTTTACAAACTAACCTTGAAGCTGCCGAAGAAGTAGCGCGTCAATTACGCTTGCGTGACCTTGCTGGTTTAATTGTGATTGATTTTATTGATATGCTTGAAGAACGCAATGTGAAGCTAGTCGAAAAAAAATTAAAAGATTGTTTAAAAAATGATCGTGCTCGTATTCAAGTAGGTCATATTTCACACTTCGGCCTTTTAGAAATGAGTCGTCAACGTATTCGCATATCGGTTTTAGAAAGTACAACACAGCCCTGCCCACATTGCGCAGGAACAGGAAATATACGTTCTGAATCATCAATTGCGTTACATGTCATGCGCTCAATTGAAGAATATCTTCTTCATAATTCGCAATATAATATTATCGTGCGCACACCCGTAGCAACAGCGCTTTATGTATTAAATCATAAACGCAACATTCTTGTTAATTTAGAAGCTCGCTTTAAGCTTAATATTAGTATTGAAGCAGATGATAGTATTGGTACGCAACATCTTGTTATTTCTAAAGGCTCAATAGCAGAGAGTATTTCTCGATCTTCATTGGAAGATGCTAATAAGCAAGAAATTGAAGATTCTATTTTCATAAAAAGTGAATCTATTGAAAATCCTTCTCCCATTGAAACAAACCAAAAGCGTCGGCGGAAAAATCGTCACGGTGAAATTACTGATCATTCTCTCTCCAATGTTCATAAAAAAGAAGATACCTTGAATGATGATTCTTATCGTCGAGGACGTCGTCGAGGACGTCGTGGTGGTCGACGCAATCAAGATAATAGTTTTCATCAGATTCGCGTTCCTTACGCAGAACCAGTGGGAGATTTTGCTAAGCAGGCTTTAGCAGAAATTAAAGCAGCACATCGCAAACATCGTGTTTCACCCGCTAAGTCTTTTGAACTTGAAGAAACAAAAAATAATACACAGGCTCTAGATATACAACAACAGGGTGAATCTGAAAAAATTGATACAAGTATTAAACCTAAAAAACGTAAAACACGTTCTTCAAAAGTAGTAGAAAATCAACTTTTTTTAGAGAATGATCAAAATGTCGTAGAACAAAAATCTCTTGAAGAAAAACCTAAAACTAATTCGGTACGTAAGGCTAAAACAAAAAAAGCAGACAAATCTATTCATAAAGTAGAAGATAAAACTCTTGAAAATAGTAAAAAATCAACACGTGCAACACGTAAAAAATTATCTTCTAAAGAGACAACGCAAATACAAAAAATATTAGAGAAAGAAACTATAATCGAGATGGAGGAAGTTGTCGAAACCTCTCCTTCCCAAATTGAAGAAACAATTAATCAACCCGTTGTTGTTTCATCAACGCCTAATGATTCTTCCAAAACTGAACGTATTGGTTGGTGGAAACGCAGAATTCTTTCGAAAAATTAAAGATTTAAAAAAAACGCCACAGAAAACTGTGGCGGTTTAAATAAACAATTATAGAAGACGTTTCAACCAATTCTATGGTGTAGGTCTATCACTTTTGTTTTGCTTTTTCTTGTTCAGCCCGCATACGCTCTTCAATTTCTTTTTGCTTTGATTGAATGGCTTGCTGCATCTTTATTTGTTCTTGTTGAAAATCTTTTTCCTCCATACCAGGACCGGTATAGGCTGCTGTAAACCCATTAAGAGAAAATTCAATAGGATTAGCTGAACCACGGAAATTAACTGTGGTTACAACCATTTTTTTACCACTTTTCATAGCTGCTATAAGCTTATCATCTAAGACATCATTGGCAATACAACTTGGTCCATTACAAATAATATAAGGAATTTTTTTAGAGAAATCGTCACCAATTTTAATGTGAACACCTTCTGGCAAAAAACGACCTGTAGGTACTTGAATACCTATACGTTTTTCATTTTGCTTCCCTTTTATTTCAACAAGATTAAAAGCCGTTAAAGGTTGTCCCGTATTCGATAATACAGTATTCATTGTATTACAAATATCAACATCATGCTGTTTACTACAAACTTTGTACCAACCTTGTGATAAAGTTTGTGCATTTGCAGAAATACCAGCTATAAGAAAAAGGGCAGCCGCTCCAACTAATACTGAAACAGCAGAATAAACATTTTTATGCGACATGATTAAGTTAATCCTTTCAACGCGCTCTTAAGTAACTTCAAAAAAATATTAAATATAGTTCCAACTTAAATTTATTAAATTATAATGAAATAATACTTAATTTTACTATTTTTACTTCAATATAAAAAAAAAAGTCAAATTTAGAGAAAAAAATACGACGAGCCATTCTAATTTTTATACACCCATATAATTCCCCTCTTCATCACATTGGTGTTTGATGCAATCTATCCATAAAACACCTCGTGCATTTGAGCTAAGATTACACAAACGAATCAATATTGCAATATTAATTAAAATAAACTCCTATACTACTCTAAAAATCTTACTAATTAAACTTTTTACATTTATTACTCTTCATTTAAGTTTGTGGAACCTTAGCAACAGGATTGCAATGCATGAAATTCCAAAATATCAGATAAATTTTACTGTTTTCCTTATGTGCCTCGTGTGGTACACAAAAACAAAATCATTTACGGTATTATTGAAACATTTGATGAATTAAAACCAATGATTGTCTAAAATTTCTGCATAATTGTAAGAAATTTTTTTGCTAATGGACAATTTTTTGCCCTTATATACAAAACAATGGCGATACATTTTTGTAATAAAGTTTTATATTCTATAGCTTTTAACTAAAAAGTTTAGTTTAAAAATACGCTACTAAAGAAGTGCTTTTTTATTAATTAAACAACATATTTTCTTAGAGAAAAAATTTATAACTGTTGAAAATATTTTATTTATAATAATAACTTATCTTTTGCATCATCAAATTTTTGTTTTTCATAGCTATTAAGAGCCTTCTGTTAGCAATTCTTTTATATTGTTATAAACTGGAGATTATCAAATTAATTGCGTCTTTTGCTCAATAAAAATCTTTATCTTTCCAATCAAAATCTTTGTGCAAAATAGCACCTATATCACTCTGCAATATATCCACTAAAATTTTGCAACTAATAACAAATATGAGGATAATTTTTCATTTATTAAATAATTCAGCTTTTCCTCGTATTCTCCTACTTCGTACTCTCTCGCTATATGTACCCTAGAGATAAATTTTTATTTTTTTCAAATAGATCCTGTAATTTCGAACCAAAATTATAATATTCATCCTTCAGATTTTCAGTTCTTTTAAAAACTTATTCCGTTCCTGCAAACACTGATAGTATTCTGCTTTAGAAAAAATTTTTCCCAAAATATCTAAATGATAAATACTTATCTTCAATAAATTGTATGCTATCTTTAGTATTCTTTCTTTTGTTTTTTTTAATGTTGGTATTGTTCCTTAGAAGATAAATGAGCATGAGCATTTTTTATGCCATATATTACAGGGAATAAAAAACCATCGTTAGCAACTTTTGTAATGAAGAAGGCAGGTTATCTTGGCCTAAATTTTTGCTTTTTAGAGAAGATACTTATATGCACGTTCTATTTATTGCGGTTACACCGTCTAAGCTATTTTCTTCATTATATCAATATGTCTTATGATGAAGAACGCAAAATGAATATGTAAGAAGTTCTTTTATTATAAACTTAAATTTTATTCTTATAAAAAATTAATAACTATTTGTTTTTATATAATAATTTTATAAAAATGAGTAACAATTCTGAAACAACAAAGAAGTTTTTAACCAGAATGTTGTTCTGCCATTTCGACAAGCTGTGTCATAATATTCGCTGCTCCAACAAGCCTTTCATCCGCTGTGGACCAATCACGAATAAGAGCGATACTTTGATCTGGTCGAATTTTTGCCATCGAACCTTGTTTTCCAACCCACTGAACAAGAGCAACACTATTTGCAAAATAATTATTGCGAAACTGTATAACAATCCCCTTTGGTCCAGTATCCAATTTTTCTACATGCGCTTTTCGACACAATGTTTTGATATAAAAGACTTTAAGAAGGTGTTGAACTTCAAGTGGTAAAGGACCAAAGCGATCAATTAACTCCGCTGCAAATTCATCAATTTGTTCTAAATCATCAAGTTCTGTTAAACGACGATAAAGCCCCATACGTAATGGCAAGTCAGGCACGAAACTTTCTGGTATCATCACTGTTGTACCAAGTGAAATTTGAGGAGACCATTGCTTATCTTCATTTAGTTCTCCATCCTTTAATTCAGCAACAGCTTCTTCAAGCATTTTTTGATAGAGTTCAAATCCAACTTCTTTAATATGCCCCGATTGCTCTTCACCTAAAAAATTGCCTGAACCGCGGATATCCATATCATGGCTTGCCAATTGAAAACCGGCCCCCAAGGTGTCAAGAGATTGTAAAACTTTAAGACGGCGATCAGCAGCAGCTGTTAAAACTTTACCAGCAGGAAATGTAAAAAGTGCATAAGCACGTTGTTTTGAACGCCCTACCCTCCCTCGTAACTGATAGAGTGCAGAAAGACCAAACATCTCAGCGCGATGCACAATTAGGGTATTGGCTGTTGGAATATCAAGACCAGATTCAATAATGGTTGTCGATATCAAAACATCATATTGCCCATCATAAAATGCATTCATGATATCATCAAGTTGTCCAGCCGGCATTTGTCCATGAGCCACAACGAATTTCAGTTCTGGTACATGTGTTTTGAGATATTCTTCTACAAAAGCCAGATCAGAAATACGAGGACAAACATAGAAACTTTGTCCGCCACGATAATATTCTCGAAGCAGAGTCTCTCGTATAACAAGAGCATCAAAGGGTGAAATAAAAGTACGAACTGCCATTCTATCAATAGGGGGCGTTGTTATCAATGAAAGTTCACGTACACCCGATAATGCTAACCCTAAAGTGCGAGGTATAGGAGTCGCTGAAAGTGTGAGAACATGAATATCACTTTTAAGCTCTTTTAAACGCTCTTTGTGTTTGACACCAAAATGCTGCTCCTCATCAATGATGAGAAGGCCTAACCGTAAAAAATGAACTGCACCACTTAATAACGCATGGGTTCCAATGACAATATCGATTGTACCATCTGAAATACCTTTTTTTACTTGTGCAAGTTCTTTCGCTTTTACAAGCCTTGAAGCATGTCCAATTTTAACTGGTAATCCTTGAAAACGCGAAATAAATGTCTTGTAATGTTGACGTGAAAGCAAAGTTGTCGGTACAACAACAGCAACCTGATATCCATTTAATGCTGCGACAAAAGCACTTCGAATGGCTACTTCGGTTTTTCCAAAACCAACATCACCGCATATCAAGCGATCCATAGGCTTTCCTGAGGCTAAATCGTCTAAAACAGCATCAATTGCATTCATTTGATCTTCCGTTTCTTCATAAGGAAAACAAGCAACAAACTCATCAAATGATCCAACTGGTGGAAGTAAAGCAGGCGCAGCACGAGTCATACGCTCTGCAGCTATACGAATTAATTGCCCTGCCATTTCTAATAAATGTTTTTTAAGCCGAGCTTTACGTGCTTGCCAAGCAACACCTCCTAATTTATCTAAAGTTACCTCTGTTCCTTCTGAGCCATAACGTGAGAGAAGCTCAATATTTTCAACAGGTAAAAAGAGTAAATCACCTCCAGCATATCTAATTTCAAGGCAATCTCGTAAAATTCCAGTAGTTTTGATGGTTTTAAGACCAACAAATTGACCAATACCGTGGTCGATATGCACAATAATATCACCAGAATTTAAAGCAGAAATTTCAGAAATAAAATTTGTATTATTTTTACGCCGCTTTGGCGATCTTATAAAACGATCGCCAAGGATATCTTGCTCTGCTATAATAGCTAAATCTTCAGCCTCAAAACCATGTTCTATCATGATAACAGCTGCTAATATGTGATCTCGTGGTGTTGCTTTGACAGTTTGCAAGGATTTTGCAACATCTATTTTTTTCAATCCATGCTCATCAAGAACTTGTAGCAAACGATTGAGAGATCCTTCACTCCAACACGCTAAAAGCACTTTTTTACCAGCAGTGCGTAAAGATGCAATATGATCAATAACACTTGAAAAAACATTTTTTTCCTGCGCATTACGCTCTTTTACAAAATCATATCCCTGTTTAACATTGGTGTGAATAACAGTTTGTTCCAAACTTTGTGGAATATTAAAAGGTGAAAAATCAATACGCTGTGAAGATTGTTGTACACCTTCCAAAACACGTTCTGGCGTTAAGTAAAAAAGACTAGGATTTATTGGATGATAAGAAGTAGAATTTTTTACATCCTTTTCGCGCTCTTTGCGCGCGTTATAATAGTCTTCAATAAGACGATAGCGCTCAATGAAGACTTCTTCTATGAGATGCTCAAAAACTATCGGTAAGTTGCCACAATGGTCAAAAAAACTATCAAGGTTTTCATAAAAAAATGGAAGCCAATGTTCCATACCGACAAAACGCCGACCTTGAGCAATTGCTTCATAAAGCATGTTATTTTTTTGTGATACACCAAATGTATGGGTATAATTGCTCTTAAAACGGCTTATGCATTCTGGTGTGAGAACAACCTCACTCATTGCCTGTAATAAAAGTTCAGTTTTTTGGCCTGTTGTCCTTTGACTTTCTGGATCAAATATGCGGATACTTTCTAGGGTATCTCCAAAAAAATCAAGACGTAAAGGTTCAACATCCATCGGAGAAAAGATATCAAGTATTCCTCCTCTTACAGCAAACTCACCAACATCACGGACAACCGTAACGCGTTCAAAACCATTGGTTTCTAGAAACCGAATAAGATTTCCCATGTTATTGCGCTGTCCAACACGTGCGTGAATAAGCTGAGCTTCTATCATTTCACGAGGAGGTAACTTTTGCATAATCGCATTTGCTGTTGTTAATATAATTGCAGAATGTGGATCTTTACGTAAATTTGCTATATGTGCCAATGCTGATAGTCGACGTGCCATAACAGCAATTCCTGGTGACACACGATCATAAGGCAAACAATCCCATGCAGGAAATTGAAGTATGGGTAAATTTGGCTCAATAAAATTTAAAACTTGTTGTAAATGAACAATTTTTGTTCCGTCGCGGACAACATAGATGAGCGGTTTACCTTGTGCAATTTCTGAACTTAATTTAGCAAGCGCAAAGGCTTCAAATCCATCAGTAACTCCATCAAAAATCATACGAACAGAATTATTTTTGGGAATAACAATTTTTTTAAATATAGGCATCGGAATTAATAATTTAAACAAGTACGATAATTGGCAATATCACGGAAAAGTAGACTATCAACTTCAGAGGGTGGCGAAACTTCTCCCGTAATCCATGTGAGTAAATCGCGATCATCAAAAGACATAATATACTCAAGTTCAGAGAGCGTTCTATCATTCATTCCAGTAATATGAGCATCGACATAATATCCAAAAATGAGATCCATTTCACGAATACCGCGATGCCATGCACGAAAAATCAATCGACGACGACGTACATCTAATTGATTTTTGTCAACGACAAAAACTGTCATAAAAAAGTCTCCTTGAATAAAGTAATATAAACTATTCAATTAGTCGTATAAAATTTGTACCTTGCTTTTAAGGAAGCTCTATAATCTTTTGTTCTTTAAGTGTAATTCGACGATGCATTTGCTTAGCCAAAGCGTAATTATGTGTTGCAATAAGAGCAGAAAGACCCGACTGACGAACAAGGATAGATAAAGCTTGAAAAACATAAGCTGAAGTTACTGGATCAAGATTTCCTGTAGGTTCATCAGCCAAAAGAACCGAAGGGCCATTTGCTACTGCACGTGCAATAGCAACACGTTGTTGTTCTCCTCCCGATAACTCTGAGGGACGATGGTTAGCACGATGAGAAACACGCAGATACGTCAATAATTTGCGCGCACGATCCTCTGCTATGGATTTTTTTAATCCTGTTATCATTTGCGGTATCATGACATTTTCTAACGCCGTAAACTCTGGAAGTAAATGATGAAATTGATAAACAAAACCAATATCATTTCGTCTTATAGCTGTTCGCTCACTATCAGAGCGCTTCGCACAAGAAACACCCCGTAACATCACATCACCAGCTGTTGGTTTTTCTAATAATCCAGCAATATGAAGAAGTGTTGATTTTCCAGCACCAGATGGTGCAACAAGTGCGACAAGCTCTCCACGATTAAGAATAAAATTCGCTTTATTTAAAACAATGAGCGGCTTACGACTCTCGAAAAAGTGTCTTTCAATCTCTACAAGCTCTAAAATAGCTGTCATTATTCATACCTCAAAGCTTGTACGGGATCTAGCTTAGCAGCACGCCATGCCGGAATGAGAGCAGCAAGAAACGACAAAAATAAAGCCATCATAGCAACCAAGATGGTCTGTTTCCACTCAATTTGTGCAGGCAATTTTGTTAAAAAATAAAGTTGAGGATTAAAAACGTCGACATTAAATAACCAAGATATAAAGTCTTGGATATGATTAATATTCGCGGTCGCGATAACACCTAAAACTAAACCCAATATAGTTCCAATAAAACCAATCATCATTCCTGTAATGATAAATATACGCAAAATAGCACTCTGTTGAGCCCCCATCGTGCGTAAAATCGCAATATCATGACTTTTATCTTTTACAAGCATAATCAGCCCTGAAATAATATTTAAAGCAGCAACAAGAACGATCAGAGAAAGAATGAAAAACATAACATTTCGTTCAATCTGTAAGGCTGAAAAAAAAGCCTGATTGCGTGTACGCCAATCAATTAAATAGACCTGTTGATCAACTGTTTTTTCTACAACAGGTTTTATTTGATCAACAGCATCAGGATCATTTAGAAATAATTCTAAAGACTGAACCTTATCTCCCAAATTAAAAAACATTTGTGCTTCATGGAGAGGCATAAAGATAAATATTGAATCATATTCAGACATACCAACTTCAAAAATAGCAACGACTTTATAAGCTTTCACACGTGGGGTAACGCCAAAAGGAGTCTCATCACCATTTGGAGTAATAATACGAATATCTCTTCCAACTGTCAGTCCCAATTTTTCTGCTAAGCCACTTCCGATTGCAACACCTTCTTCTTTATCAAACCGAGAAATCGATCCTAATTTAATGTTTTGAGAGACTGTTTTAAGCTTTTCTAGATCTTGTTTGCGCATACCACGAACTAATGCGCCAGAGCCACCTTGAACTTCACCTTGAACAAGCGCTTGACCTTCAATAATAGGCAAAGCAAACTTCACACCATTTGTAGATTCTAAAGATGAAATAAGAGTCTTATAATCAGAAAAACCAGAATCAACTGTTTGAACAATAAGATGCCCATTCATACCAAGAATACGATTGAGAAGTTCTGTACGAAAGCCATTCATCACCGCCATAACAACAACCAGAGCAAATACGCCCAACATAATCCCAATAAGAGAAATAATTGAAATAACAGATGCAACGACATGTTTTTTATTGGGAATCATATAACGAAAAGCGATCATCCACTCATAAGATGAAAACCATTTGTCTTTCAGCCTCTTCATAACATTTCCTATTAATTTATAGAAAGTTGGCTGAGTACATCTTCAACCTTTAGAGATTTTTTTAATCCTGTTTTTCGATCTTTAATTTCAACTTCATTTTGGGCAATGCTGTTAGGACCAACAATGATTTGCGTTGGCAAACCAATCAAATCCATTGTTGCAAATTTTGATCCAGGACGTTCATTTCTATCATCTAATAATGGATCAAAACCAGCCTCCTTTAATCCCTGATAGAGAAACTCACATGCCTTTGTGCATTTTTCATCATCGGATTTCATATTGATAATCCCAAAATCAAACGGTGCCATCGACTTTGGCCAAATAATACCATTTTCATCATGAGAAGCCTCTATAGCGGCCGCAACAAGACGCGAAGGTCCAATACCATAAGATCCCATAGAGACTACATGTTCTTTTCCATCTTGTCCCATAACTTTTGCTCCCATTGGAGCAGAATATTTCGTGCCAAAGTGGAAAATATGCCCGACTTCAATACCACGCGCTGAAAGACGATTATGATCAGAAACTTTAGCCCACTCCTCTTCATTATGCATTTCTTCCGTCGCTGCATAAAAAGATGTCCATTGTTTAACAATATCATCCAAAACAGCTTTATTACTAAAATCGATCGAACTATCAGGAACAGTAAGTTCAAGAAATTGTTTATCACAGAAGATAGCACTCTCTCCCGTTTCAGCCAAAATGATAAATTCATGACTGAGTTCTCCCCCTATTGGACCTGTATCTGCACGCATAGGAATTGCTTTTAAGCCAAGACGAGAAAAAGTGCGCAAATAAGCAACAAACATACGATTATAAGATGTTTTAGAGCCTTCATAATCAAGATCAAAAGAATAAGCATCTTTCATTAAAAATTCTCGTGCCCGCATCACACCAAAACGTGGGCGAATTTCATCACGAAATTTCCACTGAATATGATACAAATTAAGTGGAAGATCTTTATAAGAACGAACATATGAGCGAAAAATATCTGTTACCATCTCTTCATTGGTTGGACCATAAAGTAAATCACGCTTTTGACGATCTTTAATGCGAAGCATTTCTAAACCATAATCATCATAACGACCGCTTTCACGCCAAAGATCAGCAGATTGAATTGTAGGCATCAATATTTCTATTGCACCCGCACGTTCTTGCTCCTCACGAATAATTCTACAAACTTTATCGAGCACTTTTTTTCCAAAAGGAAGCCAAGAATAAATCCCTGATGTTTGTTGTCGAATCATTCCAGCGCGTAACATGAAGCGATGAGAAACAATTTCTGCTTCTTTAGGATTCTCTTTTAAAAGTGGAAGTAAATATTGAGAAAGACGCATTGAAATAATTAACTCCTAATCACACCTATCATATCGGAACAATTTATCACACCCTCTATTCATCTATAGCCGCATTCTGAATACTTGCAAATATAACGATCTTATTATTTAAAAATTTATTGGGCTTTATTCTCTATTTTTCTTATTTAGCAATAAAATAAAAATGCTCTTCTCTTTTTAAATAACGTAATATGAAAGTTCCTTATTTTGACCGATGTAAAAAAACTGTACAGATAGGTTTTTTTTGCCAAATTTCATGAACAGCCGCTCTCACAGCACGTCGTATTGCCTCTCGAATAAGTTCATTATTTTTTTGTTTCATGCGTGGGATATTATAAACTGTATTTTCTACAATATCTAAAAGAATATCTTTTAAACTTTCTCCTTTTCCATTACTTTCAGGTAACCCGAATGTTGTTAGACCTATATCCTCTAATAACTCATGCTTACTATTTATATGGAGAGAAATAGTAACATGACCAGCATAACTTAGTTTGCGACGTTCACGAATCCCTAGTTCATTTTCATCTCCAATTAGGCAACCATCCTTATAGATGCGGCCAACAGGAATTTGATCAACAACTTCTACAGGCTCTGGTGCAAAACGTAACATATCTCCATTTCTGATATCTGTAACAATTTTAATACCCGCTTGACGCGCTAAAGTTGCCTGAGCCTTAAGATGCATTGCTTCCCCATGTACAGGAACAAGTATCTGTGGCTTGATCCAATCATACATCTGTAAAAGTTCTGAACGACGAGGATGACCTGAAACATGAACAAGTGCATCTTCATTCGTAATAATTTCAATACCCAAATCAATGAAACGATTTTGTACCTCAATAATAGCTTTCTCGTTTCCTGGAATACTTCGTGATGAATAGATAACGGTATCACCAGCAGAAAGTGCAATATTTCTCATTCCATCACGTGACAGTTTAGCCAAAGCAGCACATGGCTCACCTTGGCTCCCTGTGACAATTAAAACAAGATCTTTTCGCGAAATGTAACCATAATCATCTTCCGTTACAAATGGTGCTAAACCATTCATATAACCAAGCTCTTGTGCAACCATAATACTTCGCTTAAGGGAACGCCCAATGACAAGCACCTTACGTCCAGCTGCTTCAGCTGCAAGAGCAATAGAACGTATCCGACCAATATTAGAAGAAAAAGTTGCTATTGCAACGCGCCCTTCAGCTTTGGAAATAATCTCAGAAAGACTGGCCTGAACCTGCTGCTCTGATGGAGATATACCATCCCGACACGCATTTGTAGAATCACAAAGTAATGCTAAAACACCTTTTTTTCCTAACGCACGAAATCTTTTTTCATCCGTCACAGCTCCAAGTGAAGGAGTATGATCAATTTTCCAATCACCAGTATGAATCACAGTCCCCAAAGAGGTTGTAATTGCTAAAGATACAGATTCTGGTATTGAATGGTTTACAGCTATAGCCTCTACAGCAAAGGAACCTACCTGAAAGCAATCACCAGCTTGAAAAATATTGAGTAAAATTTTTTGAGATTCAAAATCTAATTGTTTTTTAGTTTCCAATAATCCTGCCGTAAAAGGCGTACAGTAAATTGGAACTTGTAACTTTGGCCATAAATCAAGAACGGCCCCATAATGATCTTCGTGTGCATGTGTTAAAACAAGACCCCGTATATTATGTTTTTCACTTTCTAGAAAACGAATATCAGGAAAAACAAGATCGACTCCTGGTAATTCAGAACCAGCAAAACTAATCCCCATATCAACCAGCAGCCATTCACGAAGATGTTGAGGACCAAATCCGTAAGCAGCTAAATTCATCCCTATTTCACCTACACCTCCCAGAGGTAAAAAAACAAATTCATTCTTATTGGCTGCAACCATAAACATCTCCCAAAATCATTAAGGTATCTGATGGTAAAACAATTTTTTAATAACGACCTGCATTAATAGAAGCAGCCGAACCAAAATGAACATCTCCAGCTGTTATAATGGCTGTCTGACCATTTTTTTGCTTTATGATGCAGTTAAAATTACTATCAAGACCATCAAAAACACCCTCAATGACTTTTTCATCATTCACCACTTTGACATGTTCCCCAAGGTGAGCAGAATATAAAAGCCATTTTTTTCGGATTATTTCACATCCTTTTGGTTGTTTCCAAAGGAGGTAATTTTTAGAAAAACACTCCGTCAAAACCGTAAATAATTGTTCTGCTTCAATATGCAAACCGATATCCTTTAAGCTTGAAGTGGGATAGGGTGCATCTTCATAATTATATTTCACATTTATTCCAATACCAATAACCAATGCATATTGTTGTGATGACAACTTTAAAATCTCAAGCAAAACTCCAGAGCTTTTTGCTCCTCTGAGCAAAATATCGTTTGGCCATTTTAAACTCACAATATTGTTTGTCTTCTTTTCATCTTTTATCAATTGTTTTATTGCCTCTGCCACACTTATTCCAGCAACAAAACCAAGTTGAGCTGCAGTTTGATGAACAATATCATCAATTAATAAAAGACTAGAATAAAGGTTCCCTTTGGGACTAGACCAAGTCCTCCCTCTTCTTGCTCTTCCCTGTGATTGCTCTTGTGCAACAATCCAAAGATTACCTTGATGACCAATTTGCGCTTTTCGTTGCGCAATGAGATTTGTTGAATCAACACTATCGTACGCCTCAATAGTGTATCCTTGTTCTTGAGCAAAATCTGATAAAATATAAACCATATTCATTAAAACAATGCAGCTGCTGCTTTTTCTGCTAATTCAGCAAACCAAACTCCAAAAAGTGTATAAAATAAAATAAACAATGCAGAAAGACCGAGACAAAATTGAAGCTCATTCGATAAAGCAACAAAACGGGCTTTTGCGTCATCAAACCACATAATTTTAATGACTCGTAAATAGTAAAAAGCTCCAACGACAGATGCTATCATCCCAACGACTGCAAGTGGCGTCAGACCAGCATGGACAGCAGCAGAAAATGTATACCACTTCCCAAAAAAACCAGCCATAGGTGGTACACTGGCTAACGAGAAAAGCTGTATTGTCATAACAATAGCCATAAACGGATTTGTCTTTGCTAACCCTGAAAGATCATAAATATTTTCAACATTGCCATTCTGAGAGCGCATTCCAAGAATAAAAGCAAACGAGCCAATCGTCATTCCAAGATAAATCGTCATATAAAGAATAACACTTTTTATTCCTAGCATATCTCCAGCAGATAAACCAACAAGTGCATAGCCCATATGACTGATCGACGAATAAGCCATTAAGCGCTTAATGTTATTTTGACCAATTGCAGCAAATGCACCAAGTATCATTGATGCAATCGCCATGAAGATCAAAATTTGTTGCCATGCAGGCATCACATTATCAACACGCCCTAGGGGAATAAAGGTCATCACAATAATACGGATGATTAAAGCCATTGCAGCAACTTTAGGGGCACCAGCAAAAAATGCCGTAATCGGGGTTGGCGCTCCTTCATAAACATCAGGTGTCCACATATGAAATGGAACAGCAGAAATTTTGAAAGCCAAACCAGCTAAAATAAAAACAATTCCAAAAATAACCCCCAATTGTAAATTTTTACCTTTTAAAGCAAGAGCAATTTCGTGAAAACCAATTTGACCGGTAAAACCATAAAGTAAAGAAATACCATAAAGCAGCAATCCTGAAGATAATGCTCCTAAAACAAAGTATTTTATACCGGCTTCAGAAGATTTTACATTATTACGATTAATCGCTGCTAAAACATATAAAGCTAAAGATTGCAGTTCTAACCCCATATAAAGCGACAGCATATTACCCGCTGAAATCATAAACATCATTCCAAGGGTTGCTAAAAGAACAAGCACTGGAAATTCAAATATATTAAACTTTTGTGCATTGGCAAAACCAACAGACATTATAAGAGAAAAGAGTGCACCAATAAGTATTAAAATTTTCATATAACGACTAAAGGAATCGATAACGAGCGCATTGGTTTGAAATGAACCATTTTTCGGAAAAACTATAAGAATAATAATGGTTGCCACAAGAAGTGCCATGGCTAGACCTGTCACTGTTAAAGAAGCACGTGTATTGGAATAAACACCAATCATAAGCAACACGACAGCTCCTAATGCGATTAAAAGCTCCGGAAGAATTAAGACTAATTGCGCTATTATTTCAGTTTGCATGTGCGTTCTTCCCTTATCTAGTGCAATTTATTGATGAGGGTTTCTACGGAAAACGCCGTTGCTTTAAGAATAGGCGTTGGATAGATACCAAAGAATATTGTAAGAATAACCATTGGATAAAGGATGAATTTTTCTCTTAAAGAAAGATCTATTAATACTTTTAAATTCTCTTTATCCAAGGAACCAAAAACCACACGCCGATAAAGATAAAGGGCATAGGCTGCCGATAAGATAACACCTGTTGTTGCTAAAACAACAACCAATTTATTTACTTGAAAAACACCTATTAAGGTTAAAAATTCACCCAAAAATCCTGAGCTTCCAGGCAAACCAACATTTGCCATAGTGAAAATTAAGAAAACAACAGCATATTTAGGCATATTATTCACTAAACCACCAAACGCTGAAATTTCACGTGTATGCAAGCGATCATAGATAACCCCAACACAAAGAAACAACGCTGCTGAAACAATTCCATGGGATAGCATCTGATAAATAGCCCCTTGTACCCCTTGTTCATTCGCAGAAAAAATGCCCATTGTCACATACCCCATATGCGCTATTGAAGAATAAGCAATAAGCTTTTTGATGTCATTTTGAACAAGTGCAACCAGTGATGTATAAATAATCGCAATAAGTGATAACGTGAAAACCAAAGGAGCAAAATCTGCTGAAGCGATAGGAAACATAGGCAAAGAAAAACGAAGAAAACCATACCCACCTAATTTGAGTAAGACACCAGCTAAAATAACGGAACCCGCTGTCGGTGCTTCCACGTGAGCATCAGGGAGCCATGTATGAACTGGCCACATTGGCATTTTAACTGCGAAAGAAGCAAAAAATGCAAGCCATAACCATATCTGCATATGAGCAGGAAACTGGTAATTGAGTAAAGTTGGTATATCAAGTGTCCCAGCCTCCCAATACATAGCCATAAGAGCAACCAGCATAAGCACTGAACCAAGTAAAGTATATAAGAAAAACTTTATACTTGCATAAACACGACGTGCTCCACCCCATACACCTATAATGATAAACATTGGAATAAGGCTGCCTTCAAAAAAAACATAGAATAGCATTGCATCAAGAGCACAAAAAACGCCAATAATCGCAACTTCTAGAAGAAGAAATGCAATCATATAAGCCTTTAATCTCTCTTTAACATTTTCCCAACTTGCTAAAATACAAAAAGGCAAAAGAAAAGCCGAGAGAACAACAAAAAGAATAGAAATACCATCAACCCCCATATGATAGCTAATGCCCCCCCCTAACCAACTGGACTTTTCAACCATTTGAAAATTTTGGTTGCTAGAATCAAATCCTATCCAAATAATTAAAGAAATAATAAAAACAAATAGAGTCGTAAAAAATGCGACATTACGTATATTATGGCGTGCTACTTCACTATCATCTTTGATAAACAAAATCAGAAGCACACCAACAAGTGGCAAAAATGTAACCGTAGAAAGAATAGGCCAATCGGTCATTAGTTTACGCCCCCGATCATCATCCATGTAATGAGTAATGCAACGCCGATAAGCATTGCAAATGCATAGTGGTAAAGATAGCCTGTTTGCACTCGAACAATTCTATTTGTAATATCAACAACACGCGCTGCGATACCATTAGGACCTAGACCATCAATAATCTTACCGTCTCCCACTTTCCAAAGAAAAGAACCAATTTTAAAGGTAGGACGAACAAACAAAAAGTTATATAATTGATCGAAATACCATTTTTGGTAAAGAAAGTTATATGCTCCAGGCATAATACGAACTATTTTCTTAGGAAGAGATGGAATAGAAACATAAAATAAATAAGCTAAAGTAAACCCAAGAACCATCGCTATAAATGGCGACCATTTTACCCAATTAAAGACATGGTGGGCATCATGAAGAATGTGATTGTGGCTGCTTGTAAATAATGCTCCCTTCCAAAAAGCATTATATAAGTTACCAAAAAAGTAAGGTTGGAAAACGACACCAGAAAATATTGCTCCAATAGATAAAAGAAAGAGTGGAATCAACATAACTGGAGGTGATTCATGAACATGATGCATAACATCAACTGTTGCCCGTGGTTTACCATGGAATGTCATAAAGATAAGGCGCCATGAATAGAAACTTGTTAATAAAGCTGCAAAAACAAGAAGATAAAAAGCATATCCTGAAGCAATATTATGGGATGCAAAAGCAGACTCTATAATCGCATCTTTTGAGAAAAAACCTGCAGTCCCGAAAAGTGTTCCTGGAATTCCAACACCTGTCAATGCAATGGTCCCGACCATCATCATCCAATAGGTAACCTTTATATGTTTGCGTAACCCCCCCATTTTTCGCATATCTTGTTCATCAGATACAGCATGAATGACAGAACCTGCACCAAGAAACAATAAGGCTTTAAAAAAAGCATGCGTAAAAAGATGAAAGACAGCAGCGCCATAAGCTCCAACACCTAATGCCACAAACATATAACCAAGTTGAGAGCACGTAGAATAAGCAATAACACGTTTAATATCATTCTGCACCAATCCCACAGTTGCTGCAAAAAACGCTGTTGTTGCTCCAACAATAATAATCACGGTCAAAGCAGTTGAAGAAAGTTCAAAAATTGGCGACATACGCGCAATCATAAAAACACCAGCCGTTACCATTGTAGCAGCATGAATAAGCGCTGATACAGGGGTTGGTCCTTCCATTGCATCAGGCAGCCAAGTATGTAAAAGAAATTGTGCTGATTTTCCCATCGCACCAATAAATAATAAAAGGCATGTAATGGTAATTGCCGTCTGCCCATCAAATTGCCAACCTAAAAATGTTATATTTTGTATAAAGCTATTGTTTGCAGCTTTTGCAAAAATAGAAGAAAAATCAACCGATTGGAATAAAACAAAAATACTAAAGATTCCTAAGAGAAAACCAAAGTCTCCAACACGGTTAACTACAAAAGCTTTCATTGCGGCCTTATTAGCAGAATCGCGCTGAAACCAAAAACCAATGAGTAAATAAGAAGCAAGTCCGACACCTTCCCATCCAAAAAACATCTGAATCAAATTATTGGATGTGACCAACATAAGCATCATAAATGTAAACAAAGAAAGATAAGAAAAAAAACGAGACCTTGAAGGATCATGGTGCATATAACCAATTGAATAAATATGTACCAACGCCGAAACACTGTTCACAACAATAAGCATGACAGCTGTTAACGCATCAATATGTAAAGCCCAATTAAAGCTTAAGTCACCAATAGTAATCCAATGTAATACCAATACATCAATCGCTGGAATATGACCAAGTGCAATACTGAAAAATACTATCCACGATAATATCGCAACAACAACCATAAAGCTACATGTTATCAATTCACTCGCACGATCTCCTATCGTTTTTCCACCAAGTGCAGCAATTAAAAAACCCAAAAGCGGAAGAAAGACAATCGTATAATACATCACTGGTTAGCCTTTCATTACATTAACATCTTCAACCGAAATGGAACCACGATTACGGAAAAAAACGACCAGAATTGCTAAACCAATGGCAGCTTCAGCAGCTGCTACGGTTAAGACAAATAAAGCGAATATCTGACCAACAAGATCATGAAGAAATGCTGAAAATGCAACAAAATTGAGATTAACTGAAAGCAATATAAGCTCAATGGACATCAAGATAATAATCACGTTTTTTCTGTTGAGAAAAATTCCAGCAATACCAATTGTAAACATCAAAGCAGAAACAATGAGATAATGTGTAATATCAATATACATCTACATAGCCCCCCCTTACATACCTTTGCCTGATTCAACTTGTTTGATTTCAATGGCACTTTCTACCGTTCTAGAAACTTGCTCTGCTATAGATTGTCGCTTTACACCCGATTTATGACGAAGTGTTAAAACAATAGCTCCAATCATTGCAACCAATAAAATCATTCCAGCAATTTGAAAATAGAAAACATAATCCGTATAGAGAATATCACCTAATGCTTGTGTATTTGTTCGCTGGGCTAAATCTGGCATTGGTTGGGTAACATGCGTTCTCAAGACTGGAGAAAAATAGCTACTCACAAATACAACAATCAATTCTACAGCGATAATAACACCAATAAGAGCTCCAATAGGAGCATACCTAAAAGTTCCACTCTTTAACTCAGCAAAATCAACGTCAAGCATCATAACGACAAATAAAAATAAAACAGCGACAGCTCCAACATATACAACAAGCAGAATAAGCCCTAAAAACTCTGCTCCTGCAAGTAAAAATAAAGCTGCTGCATTAAAAAATGCGAGGATTAAAAACAAAACAGAATGCACTGGATTGCGTGCTGTAATAACAATAACTGCACTTGTTAGCATAATAAAAGCAAACAAATAGAAAAATGCCGCCGCTAGATCTGTTAGCATAGGCTTCTCCTTAATTATTCAAACAATTGGTATAAACTTCATACCAGATTACAATTTATCGGAAAATATCCGACACCTCATTTAACGATACACTTAACGATAAGGCGCATCCATCAATATATTTCGAGAAATTTCTCGCTCCCAACGATCTCCATTCATTAAAAGCTTTTCTTTATCATAATAGAGTTCTTCACGCGTTTCTGTTGCAAATTCAAAATTTGGACCTTCAACAATAGCCTCTACCGGACAAGCCTCTTGACAAAAACCGCAGTAGATACACTTAACCATATCGATATCATAACGAACAGTTCTACGCGTACCATCATTACGTCGCGGTCCAGCCTCAATTGTAATCGCTTGCGCAGGACAAATTGCTTCACATAATTTACAAGCAATACACCGTTCTTCACCATTTGGATAGCGACGCAATGCATGCTCACCACGAAAACGCTGAGATACAAAACCTTTTTCATAAGGATAATTAATCGTGGGTTTTGGTGAAAAAAATTGACGCATGGCTAAGAAAAAAGCACTCACAAATTCCAATAGAAGAAGTGACTTTGCCGCCTGAATAAAACCTGACATCGTAAAATCTCCTCTTAAACGAAATCTGTAAACTTTAAAAAAGCAGCAGTTATCACAACCATTGCTAGTGAGAGAGGAAGAAAAACCTTCCAACCAAGCCGCATGAGCTGATCATAGCGATAACGTGGAACAAATGCTTTAACCATAGCAAACCCAAAAAATATAAAACAGACTTTTAAAACAAACCAAATGATACCAGGAACCCAATTAAGCCACCAAACATCTAAGGGTGGCAGCCAACCACCTAAAAATAGAATGGTTGTTAATGCGCACATTAAAACAATCGCAACATATTCACCAAGAAAGAAGAGCATGTAAGGCGTTGAAGAATATTCAACCATATGACCAGCTACAAGTTCAGATTCTGCTTCCACCAAATCGAATGGAGGACGGTTTGTCTCGGCGAGCGCAGAAATAAAAAATATAATAAACATTGGAAAAAGGACCAACCAATTCCAATCGAGAAAGCTGTTAAAAGGAAGACCAAGAGTTGTACCAATTCCAGAACTTTGTTTATGAACAATTGTTGTGAGATCCAACGAACCACTTACTAAAATGACAGTCACAAGCACAAAACCAATGGAAACTTCATAAGAAACCATTTGTGCCGCCGAACGAAGGGCTCCTAAGAAAGGGTACTTTGAATTTGATGCCCATCCCCCCATAATAACACCATAAACCTCAAGAGATGAAATGGCTAAGATATAAAGCAAGCCAACATTAATCTTCGCAATCTCCCAGCCCTCATTGACAGGAATAACAGCCCAAGTTGATAAAGCAAGTGTCGCTGAAACAAAAGGAGCCAAAAGAAAAACACCCTTATTTGCACCTGCAGGGATAATAGGCTCCTTAACAACAAATTTAATTAAATCTGCAAAAGACTGTAACAAACCCCATGGACCAACAACGTTTGGTCCACGACGCAATTGTACCGCTGCCCAAATCTTTCTATCTGCGTAAAGAAGATAAGCAACTAAGATCAAAAGAACGACCAAAAGAAGAAGTGTTTTTCCAACTATAATGAGTAATGGCAACAGCCAAGTCATAAAGAAATCATACATCATTATTCCTTTTCCTTTGCCTTACTTTACAGTTTGCGTAGCACGGTTTTTTGCAAGAGATGAACATTCAGCCATAACAACAGAAGCACGTGCTATCGGATTTGTTAAATAAAAGTCTTTAACCATAGAAGTAAAAGTTTGATTCTCTAGAGAAACCATTTTTGAACCAAGCGCCTTAAGACCACTTATATCAGAAGGTATTATATCATCAACAGCACAAAGGTGTGGATAATCATTAAACAAGCATTGTCTTAATTGAGAAAGAGAATCAAAAGGGAGCTTTTGTCCTAAAATATCCGATAAAGCACGCAAAATAGCCCAATCTTCTTTTGCTTCACCTGGAGCAAAACCAGCCCGATTTGTCATTTGAACACGTCCTTCTGTATTCACATAAAGCCCTGATTTTTCAGTGTAAGCAGATGCTGGCAAAATAACATCAGCAGCGTGTGCGCCGTTATCACCATGGCTACCAATATAAATCGTAAAAGCTTTTGTATTGGCTAATTCTACTTCATCAGCACCAAGCAAAAATAAAACTTCACAGGTTTTAATAATATTTGCAACCCCAAGCTTAGAAGTAAAGCCTATGTCCAACCCTCCAACAATCGATGCTGCATTATGAAGAACCCCAAACCCATTCCATTCTTCACTAAGAGCACCAATATTATCAGCTAATTTAGCAAGACTTTTTAAAACAGATAAACCTTCATTTCCTAAAACAGCTCCCTCTCCGATAAGAATAAGAGGCCTCTTCGCTTCTTTTAAGACATTAAAAAAACCATCCTCTCCACGAATAAGTGTCGTTAATGTATCACTCCCAGATCCAAGGTAAGAATAAGGATAACGTAAATCGACTTTCTCTCCAATTAATGCAATAGGAAAATTTCCCATCCGTTGGCGCTTTAAAATACGCGCATTTAAAACAGCCGCTTCATGACGGGGATTAGATCCCACAATAAGCAGTGCATCAGCCTGTTCAATACCTGCAATTGTAGGATTAAAAATATAACTTGAACGCCCAAACTCAGGCGATAAAGCCCCCCCTCTTTGGCGACAATCAAAAAGCGTTGAGCCTAAAGAGCTCAATAACGCTTTAAGGGCATACATTTCCTCAACAGACGCAAGATCTCCAGCAATGGCTCCAATTTTTTCTGGAAAAATTTTAGAGATCACCATTTTAATTTTTGCAAAAGCTTCTGTCCAACTGACAGGCTGAAGCTTTCCATCTTTGCGTACATATGGCCTATCAAGCCGCTGAGTGCGCAATCCATCCCAAATAAAACGCGTTTTATCAGAGATCCATTCCTCATTTACATCTTCATTTGTACGCGGCATAATCCGCATAACTTCACGGCCACGGCTATCAATACGGATCGCACTACCAAGCGCATCCATCACATCAATCGATTCCGTTTTTACCAATTCCCACGGACGAGCATGAAACGCATAAGGTTTTGAAGTTAAAGCTCCCACCGGACAAAGATCAATAACGTTTCCCTGTAATTCAGATGTCATAGCTTTTTCAAGATACGTCGTAATTTCAGCATCTTCACCACGACCGATCAAACCAAGCTCAGAAACACCTGCGACTTCCGTTGTAAAACGAACACACCGTGTACAATGAATACACCGTGTCATAACAGTTTTAACAAGAGGTCCAATATATTTATCTTCTACAGCACGCTTATTCTCTGTATAACGAGAACAATCTCGTCCATAAAGCATTGCTTGATCTTGAAGATCGCATTCTCCCCCCTGATCACACACTGGACAATCCAAAGGATGATTAATGAGAAGAAATTCCATAACACCTTCACGTGCTTTTTTTACCATCGCCGTATTGGTAAAAATCTCAGGTGCTTCACCGTTAGGCCCTAATCGTAAATCACGAACCCCCATAGCACAAGAAGCCTGAGGTTTTGGAGGACCACCCTTAACCTCAACCAAACACATACGACAATTTCCAGCAATTGACAAAGATTCATGAAAACAAAAACGTGGAATTTCTGCCCCAGCCGCCTCAGCAGCCTGAAGCAACGTGTAATAATCAGGAACTTCAATCTCTTTGCCATCAACTTTGATATTTATCATCACCCATCCAACCTGCGGATAACCCACTTAAAATTTGCATTCGGCTGCTCTTTAAAAAATCTTCTATCCTACTGCTTCTAAAGCAATGTTTTTGCTTTGGACTACATTTCGCGTGTATTCATCAATTCTACGCTCAATTTCCGGACGAAAATTACGTATCAACCCCTGTACAGGCCATGCGGCAGCATCACCAAGCGCACAAATAGTGTGTCCTTCAACCTGTTTAGAGACTTCAAACAAAAGATCAATCTCGCGTTTTTGCGCTCTTCCCTCAACCATACGCCCTAAAAGACGCATCATCCACCCCGTCCCCTCACGACACGGAGTACACTGACCACAACTCTCATGCTTGAAAAAAGCAGCTATACGCCAAATTGCCTTGATAATATCGGTTGATTTATCCATAACAATCATTCCCCCCGTGCCAAAAGAAGACCCAACATCTCGCATCCCATCAAAATCCATGATCGCATCGATCATATCCTCACCACGGACGACTGGACAAGAAGCCCCACCTGGAATAACTGCTAAAAGATTATTCCATCCACCACGAACACCACCCGTATGTTTTTCAATTAATTCACGGAATGAAACACCAAGAGCGTCTTCAAATGTACAAGGTGCATTAACATGCCCTGAAACCATAAATAATTTCGTTCCAACATTATTTGCTCGTCCGATTGACGAAAACCACGAAGCACCCCGCCGCAAAATCGTTGGAACAACAGCAATGGACTCTACATTATTTACTGTTGTTGGACAGCCATAAATCCCCATATTGGCAGGAAATGGTGGTTTAAGCCGAGGTTGTCCCTTTTTTCCCTCAAGACTTTCAAGAAGAGCTGTTTCTTCACCACAAATATAAGCACCAGCTCCATGATGAATAATAATATCACAAGCATGCCCATATTTCGTTTTTTTGCCAAGTAAACCTGCATCATAGCATTCATCAACGGCAGCTTGTAGCGCTTCACGTTCACGAATATATTCACCACGAATATAAATAAAAGCAACATTGGCTCCCATAGCAAAAGTAGCGATTGCACATCCTTCAATCAAAGTATGGGGATCATGACGTAAAATATCACGGTCTTTACAAGTTCCAGGTTCAGATTCATCGGCATTAACAACCAAATAATGAGGACGCCCATCATTCTGCTTTGGCATAAAGGACCACTTCATTCCGGTAGGAAAACCAGCACCACCACGACCGCGTAAACCCGATGCCTTCACCTCATCAATGATCCAATCACGACCTTTGTCAATCATCTCTTTCAGACCATTCCAATGCCCACGCAACATCGCAGCCTTTAATGATTTGTCTTTTAAACCATAAATATTGGTGAAGATACGATCTTTATCAGCTAGCATACCCCACCTTTTTTTCTATTACCCATAGCATTTTCCGCTTTTCCTCAAATGCAATTTTTAAATATCTTTTCAAGACTTCTTACTTTTCATTAAATATTGCCATCATGGGTAGAATAATAAAATATTTCCTCAAGAAAAATACTTAATTATGTCCCCACTCTTTCCTTATCCTTTTTTGGTGAAGACTTGAGAGATCTTTTTTTCTTTCTCATCATCAATAAGAGAAGTTAAACCACTAATCGGTTCCGACGACTTACGGCTACTTTGCGGACCAACTGCTATCTCAGAACCTTTCCCAGCTTCAAATGCATCAATAATTTCTTCAAGACGCTCAGCTGTAAGATCTTCATAAGTATCTTTAAAAATCATAACCATCGGTGCATTCACACAAGCACCAAGACATTCTACCTCTTCCCATGATAAGGTTCCATCCTGATTGGTAACAAAAGGTTCGTGATGAATTTTTTTCTGACAAACTTTAATCAATTCATCAGATCCACGTAACATACAAGGGGTCGTACCACAAACTTGAATATGCGCTTTTGTTCCAACAGGCTTAAGCTGAAACTGAGTGTAAAAAGTTGCAACTTCCAGAACACGAATATAAGCCATGGAAAGAATCTGAGCAATATGCTCAATCGCAGCACGTGTCACCCAACCATCTTGCTCTTGAGCACGCATTAATAATGGAATTACAGCAGACTGCTCACGCCCTACAGGATATTTCTCTATAGTATTTTTTACCCATATCTGATTTTCTTTTGTAAAAGAAAACTCAGCGGGCTGATAAACATCATCTGCAAGACGGCGTACGGACATTAGCGATCAACCTCCCCAAAAACAATATCAATCGAACCCAAAATAGCTGTAGCATCCGCCAGCATATGGCCTCTGGTTAAAAAATCCATGGCTTGGAGATGCGCAAACCCAGGAGCACGCAACTTTACACGATAAGGCTTATTGGTTCCATCAGAAACAAGATAAACACCAAACTCCCCCTTCGGAGCTTCCACAGCAACATATACTTCTCCAGGAGGCGTATGAAAACCTTCCGTATAAAGCTTAAAATGATGAATCAGTGCTTCCATCGAACTTTTCATTTCACTCCGTTTCGGTGGTACAATTTTGCGATCCAAGCTCGAAACCGGTCCATTTTTTTCAGTACTCAGCAAACGCTCCACACATTGGCGCATAATTTTTGCTGATTGACGCATTTCTTCCATACGAATTAGATAACGATCATAACAATCGCTATTCTTACCTACAGGAATATCAAATTCCATTTCATCATAACATTCGTAAGGTTGGCTTTTACGTAAATCCCATGGAACACCAGCCCCACGAATCATAACCCCAGAAAAACCACGTGCCCAAGCTTCATCAATAGTTACCACGCCAATATCCACATTACGCTGCTTAAAAATCCGATTTGGCGTTACAAGCGCATCAAGTTTACCAAGAGCAACAAGAAAAGGATCAATAAAATTACCTATATCTTCAACTAAAGATTCTGGTAAATCTTGATGCACACCACCAGGGCGAAAATAATTTGCATGAAGACGTGCGCCACAGGCACGCTCATAAAAAATCATCAATCTTTCACGTTGCTCAAACCCCCAAAGAGGTGGTGTTAAAGCACCAACATCCATTGCCTGTGTCGTTACATTAAGCAAATGATTAAGAATACGCCCAATTTCAGAAAACAAAACACGTATTAATTGCCCTCTTTTAGGAACTTTAATATCCAATAACTTTTCAATAGCAAGGACAAAAGCATGTTCCTGATTCATAGGAGCAACATAATCCAAACGATCTAGATAAGGACCCGCTTGAAGATAAGTTTTTGTTTCCATTAATTTTTCGGTACCGCGATGCAATAACCCAATATGTGGATCTACACGCTCAACAACTTCACCGTCCAACTCCAAAACCATGCGCAAAACCCCATGCGCGGCAGGATGCTGCGGACCAAAATTGATATTAAAGTTTCGAACATTGACCTCAGCCACAATCAACCCCTTGCTTTTTAAAAAACTTCATATCAAATATCAAAAAAATCTATCATACTAAAAAATATTTAATTATTTAAGAAATACAGTACTCTAATATAATGCCTTATCAAAACAAATATTATTATTTTTCATCCGCTTTTCCATCACATGGCAAAGTATACCGTCCTCCTTCCCAAGGAGAAAGAAAATCAAAATTACGCATCTCTTGGCGCAAAACAACAGGCTCATAAATCACCCTCTTCGCTTCATTATCATAACGACACTCAACAAATCCTGTCACAGGGAAGTCTTTGCGTAAAGGATATCCTTCAAACCCATAATCTGTTAAAATCCGTCTCAAATCCGGATGTCCTGAAAATAAAATCCCATACATATCATACGTTTCACGTTCATACCACTCTGCGCCAGGATAAACCGTACAAGCTGAAGCAACAGGAGTATTTTCATCCGTACGAACTTTTACACGTAAGCGTAAATTCTCACGAGGAGATAACAATTGGTAAGAAACATCAAAGCGCTTATTGCGAGAAGGATAATCCACTCCACTAATATCTGTGAGATTAATAAATTGACAGCGCGAATCATCACGAACAAACATTAAGACATCGATAATTGCATCAAGACGTGCCACAACGGTCAATTCACCAAAAGCAATAACAGTCTCTTCAAGCTTATTTTTTAACTTGTTTTCCAAATAAGCAGCAAGTTTAATCAAAGTTTCATCCATCATGACAAGAAAACTCTCTATCGCTCTATGGATCCGGTACGACGGATTTTTTTCTGTAGCAACAATATACCGTATAATAATGCCTCTGCTGTAGGTGGACACCCTGGAACATATATATCGACAGGCACGATACGATCACATCCACGCACTACTGAATAGGAATAATGATAATACCCCCCACCGTTTGCACATGACCCCATAGAAATCACATAACGTGGCTCTGGCATCTGATCGTACACTTTTCTTAAAGCAGGAGCCATCTTATTTGTTAGAGTACCTGCCACCACCATCACATCTGACTGACGGGGTGAAGCTCGTGGTGCATATCCAAAACGCTCATTATCATAATGAGGCATTGAGCATTGCATCATTTCGATAGCACAACAAGCCAAACCAAAACTCATCCACATTAAAGAACCGGTACGTGCCCAAGTAATCAAAGCATCTGCTGAGGTAACTAAAAACCCCTTATCTGATAATTCAGCATTAATATCACGAAAAAACTTATCGTCAGACCCTATCAGCTCACCAGTGTTGGGATCGATGATTCCTTTTGGTTTTGGAGCAGCAATCGTTGAATTATTAGATCTTAATTCCATTCAAGGGCTCCTTTTTTCCATTCATATATAAATCCAATAGTCAAAATCGCTAAAAACACAATCATCGACCAAAAGCCAAACATACCTATTGATTCGAATGAAACAGCCCAAGGAAAAAGAAAAGCAACTTCAAGATCAAAAATAATAAATAAAATTGATACCAAATAGAAACGAATATCAAACTTCATGCGTGCATCACTAAATGAATTAAACCCACATTCGTAAGCCGATAACTTTTCAGGATCGGGGGAACGGTATGCTACAATGTAAGGTGTAATCAACAAAACTCCAGCAATAACAGCTGACACAATAATGAAAATCAAGACCGGTAAATAAGAGCTCAATAAATAAGCCATAACCCTCTTCCATCGTAATGAAATGCCTGAGTTTAACACAATGATTCAATATTGCGAGACCAAACAGACAAATTTAATAATCACTCTATTAACTCTATTCATACTGCTTTAAAGGCATATAGAGCGATACTTTTCTTATCGGCATAGGTAACGCAGAGCAAAGAAAGACGCAAGTCCTATTCTTATAAACCATATAAAAAGAAAGAAAAAACATATCTATCCCCCTATCAAATACTCCACCACATCACTCAATAGCATATGGATATTTTAAAAAGGAAATTTCATAAGGAATCACGAAATGGCGCGAGTGACGGGGCTCGAACCCGCGACCTCCGGCGTGACAGGCCAGCACTCTAACCAACTGAGCTACACCCGCGCATTTTTTTTTGAACCAATTTAATTTGGTACAAGCGGTCGTGTAAGCGGTTCATGCGTTTATGTCAAGAAGGATTATGCATTTTTAAAAAAAAATTATCAAATACCATCTTTATTCTTGCGTTTAGAAAAATTTTTCCTTAAAGAGTTCCCATTCAATTGCTAATCATTGCATTGGGCGATTAGCTCAGCTGGTAGAGCGCCTCGTTTACACCGAGGATGTCGGGAGTTCGAGTCTCTCATCGCCCACCACTTTATTTTATAAATAAATTTTTTATTTTACACATACTATGAATGAATAGGCTTTTAAAACCTTGTCTGTTAAAGTTTATGCTTTCTGCCTCTGAATAATTTAGCGTTTTTAAGTTCTATTCTTGAAAAACTATGCAATACCTTAACAAGCTGTCTATTGATTTAAGCGTATTGTTCAATAATCTTTTCTTCCATTCCAACTAACTTTTCGCTTTTCCTACAGAAAAAGCATTATAAACATACCTAATTTCCAGTCATATCTAGAAGAGGTTTTAAACTGTCGATGCAAATCTCACATAAAATTTTATTCAAATAGTGCAAACCAGCCATTCCCTCCGAGACACCCTTTAGACGCACTAGATATCTGAATATTTTTATTTAAAAAATTAAAATCTTTTAAAGAGCTTTCTTATAGAATTATACTTATTTAAACTCAATAAAAACTTTCCTTGAATATATTTATGTCATTCTTACAAATTTATCTCTCATAAACTGTCAGAACAATAACATTTTTTTGCATATATGAACAATCTGAATAGAATAACTGTCTGAAAAAGTAAAATAATTTTAAAATACACCCCTGCAAAGAATTTAATATAATTTATCAAACATTTTCAACTGAACATTTCTTATTATTACGAATAACGATCGTTAGAACTTAAAAAAATATTGCTTTGTAAAAATTTTTTAAACAGAAAAAACTATCATGTTTTAAAATGAAACTCTTAGATAACACACTCAAAGAATTGACTTATGAAGAATTATTTTAATTGAAACTTAAATGGTTTTATAAAGAACGCTTTAAAATGCGTATTAAAATGATTGACCTTTTGCAAGAAATTTGTCAAAAAGCATATCCAGTTTGGAGGGGTGGCCGAGCGGTTTAAGGCACCGGTCTTGAAAACCGGCGTGCAGGAGACTGTACCGTGGGTTCGAATCCCACCCCCTCCGCCACAGCACTTTTATGGTGCTATAGCTGTAGCTTGTCAGCGGGTTTTGTATATTTTGCCACTAGGTTTTGTACCTGTAGCTTGTCAGCGGGTTTTGTATATTTTGCCACTAGGTTTTGTACCAATTTATTTTTTCTCAAAGAGTTTTAAAGATGTTCTCAAAGGGTCTTCAAATGCTTTTCAAAGGGTATTTAAAGCTCCCTTTAACGTATTTTTCTGCTCCTATTTTTCCAAATCACTAAAGCGTGTAAAATCGGATTGAAAGGCAAGGGGAACGATTCCTGTCGGACCATGGCGTTGTTTTGCTATAATAACCTCAGCTTTACCCTTGGCTTGCTCCATTGCCTCTTGCCATTTGCTATACTCAGCAGTGCCTTCTTTGGGTTCTTCATTTTTGAGATAATATTCTTCACGATAAACGAACAGAACAATGTCGGCATCTTGCTCGATTGAACCAGATTCACGTAAGTCGGAAAGTTGTGGACGTTTATCTGTTCGGTTTTCAACTTGACGCGAAAGTTGTGACAGAGCAATAATGGGAATATTGAGTTCTTTTGCAAGTGCTTTTAATCCGGTGGTAATGGCTGTAATTTCTTGAACGCGATTTTCTAATGAACGCTTTGAACCACTTGTCATGAGTTGGATATAATCAATAATCAAGACATCTAGACCATGTTGTCGTTTAAGACGCCTTGCACGGGCGGACAATTGTGCAAGGGATACACCACCTGTTTGATCAATATAAAGAGGGATTGTTTGTAAGGAACGCATTGCGTAAATGATGTTGGTAAATTGCTCTTCTGAGATATTACCACGACGCATATCAGAAGAAGAAACCTTTATTTGTTCTGAGATAATACGGGTTGCAAGCTGTTCAGATGACATCTCAAGTGAGAAGAATCCTACTATACCCCCTTCATTGGCTTGGCTGTTATCATCACGCTTACAAGCATTGGCAATATTAAAAGCAATATTGGTCGCCAGAGAGGTTTTCCCCATCCCAGGGCGTCCAGCTATGATAATCAAATCAGATGGCTGTAGCCCCCCCATTTTCTCATCAAGTGTTTTGATATGGGTAGCGATCCCTGAAAGCTGTGAGGAACGCTTTTTTGCAGCGCTTGCCATGTTAAGTGCTTTTGCAATGGCTGTATCAAAGTTTTCAAAACCACCCCCATATTTGCCTTTTTCGGCGAGCTCAAATAACTGATTTTCAATCGTTTCAATTTGTTGGGAAGGTGTAAGTTCGACAGGCGCATCAAAAGCTGTATTGGCAACTTCATTGCCAAGATTAATCAAAGACCGGCGGATAAACAGATCATAAATGACGCGTCCATAATCTTCAGCGTTAATAATAGTAACTGCCTCGGTGGCTAAGCGAACAACATACTGGTATACAGTAATATCTCCAACTTTTTCTTCCATTTGGATATAGGGCTTGATTGTAATGGGGTTTGCAAGATGACCCTTTTGAATAATTTGTAAGACAATCTCAAAGATCTTTTGATGTAGCCTTTCAAAAAAATGTTCTGCTTTGAGAAAGTCTGAAACGCGATCGAGTGCATCATTATTAATCAGGATTGCTCCAAGTAATGCCTGTTCAGCTTCAATATTATGGGGAAGTTGACGAAAAGAAGAAGCAAAATTATCTCTTGGATTTTCTGTTTTTAGCATGTTTAATGTTCTCATTGCTTTCTTTTCCCTTGTCTGGCGCTTCGAGTGTAATTTCTGTGGTGTATCCGCTTTGTTTTTCATAGCAGTGGGTGACGGTTGCAGCTTTCCATGGACCATTGATTTGCCCACGAAACCC
>NZ_JBHILV010000059.1:0-1670 GCF_042193505.1 Bartonella sp. TS25HLJMH | reverse complement strand
CTGTTGCTCTTTATGCTGCTGTTGCTGAGGCTTTAGACAAGTGGGAACCGCGTTTTAAATTGAAAAAAATTGATTTTAAATGGGGTGAGGCTGGACAAGTTTCTTTGTCCTTTGAAGGCATTTATTTGCCATCCGGCAAGCCCATTACCATGGAAGGATTATTGATAAAATGAATGGAGTACTTGCAAAACCCGAAATTATTACAGAACTTTCTTTTGAGGAAATACGTGCTGCTGCTCTTGCCCATTTAAAAGAGCTTTTGCCTGAATATACCATTCTTGAAAGTGATCCGGCTGTAAAAGTCATTGAGGCTTTTAGCTATCGAGAACTGCTGTTAAGACAGCGTATTAACGAAGCGGCACGCAACAACATTCTTGATTTTGCAACCGGTGAATCTCTTGATGCTTTGGGAAACTGGCATGGTCTTGCCCGCATGGAGGGTGAAAGTGACGAGAGATATCGTGAACGCATAGAACTTCATGCCCGTGGTGGCAATGGTAGCGGGACAGAGCCCTATTACAAGCTTATAGCCTTAACAGCAGATAGTCGTGTTAAGGATGCGATTGTTTACCGTAAAGGCAAAGACCCAACCATCTATGTTGCTCTTTTTGGCAACAATGAAGAAGGAACGGCATCTGAAGATCTCATACAAACAGTCTCAAAAGCTCTTCACAGAAAAAATATCATCATGACCAATGATACAATCATTGTTCACGCTGCTGTCAAAAAAGTGCTGGATTTAGAGGCAGATGTTTGGCTGTTACCAGAAACATCTTTGAAAATTCTCACAACAATGGAAACAAATTTAAGAACAGCATGGAGACAAGAACAAGCCATTGGTCGTGAATTAAGTTTGTCGTGGTGGATTTCAAAACTAATGATTTCTGGTGTCCAAAAAGTCATTGCCATTACACCAACACAAGACAGTATGGTTTGTGATGAAGAAATTTTATCGATTGGAAAAATCACCTTAAACTTCAAAGGGCGTGCGCGCTAATGGTTGGTTCCCTCCTTCCCACAAACGCGACAGAATTTGAAAAGCGCCTTGCCGATGCTTGCGATTTTCATCAAGATATTGATGGTTCTGTTTTGGGGATTTCACGTTCTAAACTGATCACACGCCCTCCCCGTTTCTTGCCGTGGTTGATTGAAGAATACGGGCTTGGAGAGCTTACGCCTTATGTTCCAAATCTCTATGATCTGATTGATCAAGGGATTCAATGGCAGCGCTTGCGCGGCTCCCTTGCTGCAATAGAGGTGGGGCTTGAATGGCTCCAGATTACAGCACGCTTTACGCCCGCATGGACGGGGCGGGCATGGTGGAATTCCTTTCAACTTGATTTTGATCAGTTGCCTGAACGGAAAAGCCTTGAAGCCATTGAAGCAATCACAGATCTTTCCAAAAGTTTGCGCTCTGATTTTCGCCGTGGTGTTTATGGTTATGATGTTCAAGCTGTTGAATGCAATATGTCACGCCTTGATGACAGCATGTTGGAGTATGAAAGCGGTGTTCGCTTAACAGCTGGGGGCACTTTGTTTTCCTTTGGGCGCACAACAGAGATAGAGCACGTTCTCTTAAGAGAAGAAGGCAGGCTTATTGGCAATTGGATAGAGGATGGGGATGAGGAATTAAGCTGGAACCAAATCGATTACCCATGGGACATGGCAAA
>NZ_JBHILV010000058.1:0-1814 GCF_042193505.1 Bartonella sp. TS25HLJMH | reverse complement strand
TGAATCAAAAAGTTGAAGAGGCGTTGTTTCAAAAAGATCCACAAAAACGGGCGCAAATATATGCTGATTTACAACGTGAACTTATGCAAAAAGGACCTTATGCGTTTATCTATCAGAAATATGGCGTCGTCGCGATGACACCGGATATAAAAAAGTGGGTTTGGAATAGCGCACCGCATATTTTTTATAGTAAAATTGAAAAATAAGCGTGTCTTCAATGCTGTTCAATAGATAAAGGACATCGTCATGATATATTCGGCGTATTGTATAAATTTTCAAGATTTGCAATACGTCGAAGATCATAGGTAATGCGTGATATATTGTTGAATGCCTTTTCAAGACATTAGTTTAAAGGGGGGGAGCATTCTCATTAGAGGTGTATTTGTGTGGATGCTAAGATTGAATATTTCAATTTTTCTGAATTGAAAAGTGATCAATTTATTTGTTAAAAAACTGAATGTAACATAAAAAACTAAGTGTAACAAATGTCGTGGAATTTAGTAGTGCTAAAGGTGCAAGGTTGTTCGATGTTGAAGGAAAGTTTTGTTATGGGTGGGTACACAAGGGATTCAGTTTTTATGGTATTCATATTTTCTTTTGCTTTGAAAGATGATGAGATATCAATTGGAGGGTGTTATTTTACGGGGAGTGATGAAAAAAAATCAAATTTCCTTTTGAAGAAGGAATAAAAGTCGTTGCACTTGGCAGACTAACGAATTTTCCTGTTTTATCAAATCGTCAAATTATTATGAAAGCTCTTTGTTATTAAGGTACTTGAGCCGAAAGGGTTAGTGCTTTGATGGTATGCAAAACGCCGGAAGAAATAAGAGACAAGCTTACTTAACAAGATAGAGAAAAATATTGGTTTTATAGTCTTCAATAGTAGGCGTTATGATATCGTGGATAAGCTCTGTTGTTGGTGAGCGTTCATTGGATATCAGAGTGTTTTCCTTTGTATGTTTTGGTTTGGCTTATAAGTGTAGGTAGGAGGAGTCATTGGCAAGAGGTGCTTGTTCTTGAAGATTTTAAAGCTTGGTTTTTAGGAGCCTATAGTTCGTCTAAACTTAATTATTAAACACGTTTTGCTGCATGGGGAATTTATACAATAAACGTTAAAAGGAAAAGTCTATGAACGTGAAAAGAAAAATATTGAAAAAGAGCTGTTCTTTTGTTTCTGCTGTTATTACAATGGGGATGTTTGTGCAACAAGTTTCAGCAAAAACACCTACCGATACGCTTGTGATGGCTTGGAATCTGGATCCAATAAGTACATTTGATCCTGCACAACTCAATGACCGTTATGGAATTGAAGTGGTTAACAATATTTGTGATAATTTGGTCGTTTCTGCTACAGATGATGCAGCTAAAATGGTTCCTTCTTTGGCAAAGAGTTGGGATGTTTTAAGTGATGACCAGAGTACGGTGATTACTTTTCATTTGCGTGATGGTTTGAAGTTTAACGATGGTAGATCAGCCAATGCCAATGATCTTGTTTGGGGTATGAAGCGGATTGTCAAATTGAAATTGGCCAATGCGGCAACATTTAATGAATATGGGATTACAGAACAAAACGTTGATGAGGCTTTTCAAGCACCGAATGAGAAAACGGTGGTGATGAAATTTGATAAACCTTATCCAGCAGAGCTCATTCTTAGCAATATTTCCACTAATCGCACTGCTGCCTTGCTGGATCGTGAGACACTCATGAAAAACGAACAAGATGGCGATATGGGAAATCGGTATTTGGCAAGTCATTCTGCTTGTGTTGGTCCTTATCAGTTAGAGAGTTGGCGTTCTGGAGAAGGGATTTTATT
>NZ_JBHILV010000057.1:0-2003 GCF_042193505.1 Bartonella sp. TS25HLJMH | reverse complement strand
AAAGCCCCCTCTCAAGAGCACTTCGTGATCACAGATGTCCAAGCCTCTGAATCCGGTATGTATAAGCTTATCTTGCGGGAGATAAAACAATGAGGAATCTTTTTGGGTGTGCTGTAAAGACCATTCTAGTTTTGACCTCCTTTCCGCCCTAAAGGACGAGATTTTACGGCGTAAAAGATAAACCAAATTTGAAAAACCCCATTAAAAATAATTGCTTAAGTAAAAAAACACAACTCCCCTTTTCACCTTCAAAAGTAGGAAGGTGGTCAATCAAAACATCCTTTAGCCAAAAAAAACTATTATCTTGTCTCCATTTTAACAGGGAGATTAATTATGCCAAAATCAAAAGATCAAGCTAACCAAGCAAGCGGTCCATTAAAAGAAGATGATATCGCAAATGAACCTTTAGAAAGTCTTCTTGAACGTTTAGAGGCTAGTGCTTCCGAAAAAAAAACAAACCTCACGTTCAGTAATCAATCCTTAAAAAGCATTGTTGCAGATTTAGAGCAGGACATCGCCAATGGTAGTTTCACTAACAAAAATTATGTATATACAGATCTTACAATGATGCCTGCCCTAGTCGAGAAAGCAAATGATCGACATGCAGCTATGAACATTCAACTCGCTATGACCCCTCAAAACCTTGTCGAAATAATAAAAAAAACAATCGATAGTGGAACTGAATCTGCTAGGTTCCTGATTGGTGTAGAAGGTGAAGGTGCCCATTTTTCGGTAATAGATTATCGAAACTTTTCTAGCAGGAAATCCTTGATATTGTTTGAAACCACAAACTTTAGAAATCCAGCAGCACAAATGCTAGCAGTAACGAGCAAATCAGCCATTGAAGATTCTCAGTTACCTAGTTGTTATTTTTCCATGGCAGAAATGAATATTCAAAAACATTCTTCTGGAAGTGGGATTGTTAGTTTGGCCTTAGCCAAAAAGCTTTATTTCGAATATCCTCAGTTACTAAGAATGCACATCGATAATATTAATGGTGATTTGTGTAAAGAGGGCATCCCTTTACCTTCTGATAAAGTGGGTGAGTATCTTCCAACCAGTTTTTACAAACACGCATACCGTGAAGGATGTATCAGGCAATATGTAAAAAAAAATCCGGAAGCTTTACATGAAGTCGTTAATAAAAAAGGTGAAAATATTTTCGAAAGAGCCCATAAAAACTTAACTCTTGTAGAGGATGAACACTTCTCTGTTTCAACGCACAGGAAAAGGATTCAGGAATATAAGTCCCTGATGAAGTGAATATAAAAATTCATTTTCTTTTAGTACGTATAGACTTTTAAAAGATTCAAAGTTTAGAAGAAATGTATCTGTTTAAACTCACACCATTTTCAGCGGCTTGTATTGCAAGTTTTCTATGGAGTTCTGGTGGTATTCTTAATTGAAACTTACCACTGTATTTACCATGTGACAAAGGCACAGGAACTTCTTCTCCATTATGTTGCATATCCTCAACAACTTCTGAAACAAGGTCCATAATACCTTTTAAAGCTTTCTCTGCTTGAGCATCTAACCATGAAAGGGATGGGAATTCTGCACACAATCCGACATATTCCTCATCTTCTTGCGACCACAAAACACGATATGTATAATGATTATTGTTCATGTTTCATCCTTTCTATCGCTTGTAAGACTTGTTTGACTTGATAAGCTTTTGCTTTGTTACCAGAATCTTTTTGAATATTCACACGAGGATCACCAAGCCACGGTGTTTTAAAAACAAAGTGGCTTGTACCATTGTTCCGCGGTTCTCCAAAGAAATAGACACATACAGCCAACAAATCTGAAAACTTGATGTTCTTTGGTGACGCTTTCATCAAGCTGATTATTTTTTCAACTTTATTGCTCATAACCAATAATAGTATTATTATTAATCCTAGTCAATCATTTTATACACTTAATTGGACAGGAGCCCTCATGCATCCGAGAGAGACGATAAGGGAAAGCTTTGTTGCATTGATCAAAGCAGCAAAGACGGCAGC
>NZ_JBHILV010000056.1:0-2003 GCF_042193505.1 Bartonella sp. TS25HLJMH | reverse complement strand
GCTTGGAGAGCCATGGGAAGACAGAACAGGCGAAGTTGTTGACCCTGATAGCCTCTATGCAAAACGCGAAGATTATCTATTGGCACCAGAACAAGTCGTCGTGTTGACAGCAGGCATTGATGTGCAAAATGACCGCTTAGAACTTGAAGTGGTTGGATGGGGACGCAGTGAAGAAAGCTGGCATATTGATTATCAGGTCATCCTTGGTGATCCCTCTTCTTTTGAAGTATGGGACCAGCTGGATGAATACCTTACAAGACGCTGGCCACATCTAGGCTATAAAGATGGCATCAGGATAACGGCTGCTTGTATTGATACCGGTGGTGGACACACACAGTCGGTTTATAATTATGTGCGCCCCCGTGAGGGACGACGTATCTGGGGGATTAAGGGGCAAGCGGGATGGCGTGCAGTATGGCCGCGCCGTCCAAGTAGAAACAACAAAGGACAGATCAATCTCTATATTGTTGGTGTTGATGCAGCAAAAGATATTATCACGGCACGGTTTAAAAAATCCGGTCCTGAAGCATCGGGTGCTGGTGCAACACACTTTCACAAAAACCTTGATCGAGAATATTTTGACCAGCTGACCGCTGAAAGAAAAGTCATCAAATATTTTAAAGGCTTCAAGCGCATTGAATGGCAAAAAAGCGAAAAGGCAAGAAATGAAGCCTTGGATTGTAGGGTCTATGCTTATGCGGCTTTACAAGGTCTGATTTCGGCAGGAATAAACCTTAATCGAGAAGTCGATATCTTAGAAGAGCGTCTGGAAAAACTTAAAGTTGAAGGCTCTTTAGAGCAGCCAACACCAAGACATGCCCCCTCTCCTGCTCCAAGAAGATCTCAGACAGCACAGCCTCAAAGGAAACAATCCAGAACGGTGATGAATCCTTATATGCAAGGGGATTGGAGGTAATTTGTGGATGAAACTTTAGGACAATTTAACAGCAAATTTTCGAGACTGGAAAGTTTAAAAAGGCGGCGTGAACAAATTGAAGAGGCTCTTTATTCGGGTGCGCAATCGGTACGCCATGGCGATAAGCAAGTCAGCAATCGTTCTGTTGAGGAACTGCGCAGAGCGCTTGAGATGCTGAACACACAAATAGCGGACCTTGAAGGACGCAAGCGTTCACGCGTTTTCTATTTTAATATATCACGAGGCTATTAATGGCTGGCTTTATCAATAAACTCACGGGCTTTTTTACAATTTCTCGTCAACACAATCCCCATTTTGAAGCGGCAAGCAAAAGCCGCCGTATGGGTGGTTTTGACCCCGCAAAAAAACATATCAATAAAGCCATTGAGGAATGCGGTGATACCATTGTTGCCCGTTCAAGATGGCTTTATGACAATGAAGCTCTTTATGGTTCCGCAACAGAGGAATGGGTCTCTGCGGCTGTCAGTGATGGGATTAAACCTTATCCTCGTATTGAAGGTTTTCAAGAAGAAAAGAAAAAGCTTTTAGACTTATGGTGGCAATGGGTTGATGAAGCCGATTATGATGAAGATACCAGCTTTTATGGGCTGCAAGCAACCATTGCACGAGAGGTCTTTTTAACCGGAGAGTGCTTTGTAAGATTGCATTATGTTGATCTCTACGGGCGCTCTGGTGTGCCTCTTCAATTGCAAGTTTATCCCACCGAAATGTTGGACCTTTCCTACAATGGACCTGCTGAGATTGAAGGCAATTACATTCGTATGGGGATTGAATTTAATGCCAGTGGTAAGCGCGTTGCTTATCATTTCTGGGAACATCACCCCTATGATGATGTCCCTGCAAATATGGCATTTGAGAGCCAAGAGCGCGTGCGCGTCCCCGCTGAAATGGTCATTCACATCAAAGAGCGTCGTATTGCCGGACAATTGCGCGGTTCTCCCAAAATAACGCGCTGTATGACAAAGATCTTTCAACTCGAATCCTATGATGACGCAGAACTCGATAGAAAAAGGACGGCGGCTCTTTTCGCGGCGTTTGTCAAGGACAGTTCCCCAAACGTCGAAAA
>NZ_JBHILV010000055.1:0-2009 GCF_042193505.1 Bartonella sp. TS25HLJMH | reverse complement strand
TGCTAGCTATGAGAATGGAGAATGGGTAGCTCCTACATTCAAGGTTAAGACCGTTAATGAATCTGGTACTGAAATTGAAGATAAGGACTATAGTAGTGTAGTAGCTGCTTTTGAGGGTGTTGGTACTTCTTTTGCGAATCTTCAAAAAGAGGTTACAGAAAGCAACACAGAGGTTACTGAACAGATTAAGCAGAATGCGTTGTTGTGGAGCGAGGATGAAGGTGCCTTTGTAGCACAGCATGGAAAAGATGATGCGAAAGCCCATAGCAAGATTAAGTTTCTTGCAAATGGAGATATTTCTGAAAGCTCAACGGATGCAGTAGCGGGTAATCAGCTTTATACTCTTGGCAGCAGTGTTGCGAAGTCTTTAGGCGGTAATGCTAGCTATGAGAATGGCGCATGGACCGCTCCAAGTTTCAAAGTTAAGACTGTCAAGGATGATGGTAGTGATATTGAAGAAAACAGCTATGATAGTGTAGCGGAAGCCTTTGAGGGTGTTGGTACATCTTTCACGAACATTCACAATGAGATTAACAAGGAGATTAGCAAAGTTGTAGGCGATAGCCTTGTTAAACAAGATGCAGAAACAAAGGTTGTCAAGATTGGTGGAGAGACAGGTGGTACAGAAATCACTCTTGCGAACAATGAAGGCCAAGACCGGACCCTTTCTGGGGTAAAAGAAGCAGCGAATGATAATGAAGCAGTTAATAAGGGACAGCTTGATAAAAGTTTGAAGGAGCTCTCTGATACTCTTCAGTCTGAAGATTCTGCGGTTGTTCTCTATGATAAGGATTCAGATGATAAAACTAATTATGGCAGTGTGACTTTTGGGAAGGGTAAAGATTCAGCTCCCGTTGGTCTCCATAATATTGCTGAGGGTAAGATTGCCAAGGATTCTCATGATGCGGTCAATGGTTCCCAGCTTAATAAAGTCTCTGAAGATGTTGCCAAATTCTTGGGAGGAGATACTTCTTTTAAAGATGGCGCTTTTACTGGTCCAACCTATAAATTATCTAAAGTTTCTACAGAGGGTGAAGTAGAAGAAAGCGAATTTAAAGATGTTGGCACAGCCTTTGCAGGTCTTGATACAAATATCAAGAATGTGAACCAGCGTATTAAGGAAGTCTCTCAAGGTGTTGCGCAAGATTCTTTGTCATGGGACAACGATGCGCAGGCTTTTGTAGCTCTTCATGGAGAAGGTAAAGAAAGAGCCAACAGCAAGATTACGTCTCTTGCAAATGGAGCAATTAATAAAAGCTCAACGGATGCAGTAAATGGTTCCCAGGTTCATAGCCTAGGGAGCAGTGTTGCGAAGTCTTTAGGCGGTGGCGCTGGCTATGAGAATGGCGCATGGACCGCTCCAAATTTCAAGGTCAAACAAATCGGTTCTGATGGCGATCTTACTGAGGAGTCCTATAAGAATGTAGCGGATGCTTTTGCAGGTGTTGGTAATTCTTTCACGAGTATTCATGATGAGATTAACACTATGATAAGTGATAGCCTTGTTAAACAAGAAGACAAGACTAATCGTATTACCATTGGAGCGGAAAAAGGTGGTACAGAAATCAATATCGCCAATAAGGACCAAGCAGACCGGACTCTTTCTGGTGTGAAAGAAGCCGTGAAAGGTAATGAAGCTGTTAACAAAGACCAGCTTGATGAGAATGTGACAAAACTTTCTACCGAAATTAATGACGTGCGTTCTGTAGCGGTTTTCTACGATATAGAAGAAGATACAGAAGAGGTCAGTACACTTACCAGATCAGCGCCTAAAGTTAATAAGAATAGTGTGACTTTTGGAGATCCGAGCAAGGGTCAGGTTGGATTGCATAATGTAGCTGAAGGAAAAATAACTGATAGTTCATATGATGCTGTGAATGGTGGTCAGCTTTATTCTCTTGGCAGTAATGTTGCGAAGTCTTTAGGCGGTAATGCTAGCTATGAGAATGGAGAATGGGTAGCTCCTACATTCAAGGTTAAGACCGTTAATGAATCTGGTACTGAAATTG
>NZ_JBHILV010000054.1:0-2061 GCF_042193505.1 Bartonella sp. TS25HLJMH | reverse complement strand
CCACCACCAGCAAGCCCTAAGACACCGGTAAAGACCGAAGCACGGCTTGCCGCCACTCCAAGAGCACTTTGAACGCCATGAAGGCTTTTTGTCATGTTTTTTACAGCAGCAGAAAAGCGCGGAATACCCAAACTATGTGAGAGTGTTTTAGACAATGTATCGAATTTTTTTTGTACACGTTTAAGAGGCGCGGTGAGTTTGTCTTCAAGAGACAGTTTCACCTTTGCATCAGCAACTTTTTCACTCATTTTGTCTTATACCTTTCTACTGCTTGATTTCGCCAGAATATGAGTTCTTGCGGTTCCATTTCCATCATCTTTGAAAGGGACCAATGGAACACAATGGTAATATCGGCTATGAGTTTCGCGGCAGTTTCCCAGTCGAGGTATCCCGCCGCTTGATAAAAGACTCTAAAATCTCTCCAATGCTCGACAAGTCATTAATATCGAGTTCTCCAACCGCTTCATGTGCCCATCCAGAAAGGCGTGCAACCATAGCAATTGTTTGCTCTATGCCTTCTTTTTTGTCGATTGCTTGCAGATCTTTTGTTTTGGGGCGCTGTAAGGTAATTGTGGTGTGCTCTTTTCCCTCAAAAGTAACAGGTATCAATAATTTATGTGTAATGCTTGTTTGTACTGTCATTTTTATAATCCTAAGTTTTCTCTATGATCTGCTAATTGATTGACGCCATTGAATTTTCTGATGAGGTTGGGGACGTCTATCTCAACAATTTCAACGTCCTTCTGGACATATTTAAAATACTGCAATGTAAATGTTGCTGTGGATGTTGCTTTGCTCCCCGGTTGCCATTCTGCCATTTCAAAGCCTTTGCATAGTCCTTTCATGGTAATGACAACACCTTCTGCGGGTGTGCCTTGCGCTTGCATTGAACTTCGTAATGAAATGTCGACATCAGTGCGCCCCAACAGTGCCATTAACTCTGGAGAGCAATCAGAAATGGTCATGCTAAGTGTGAGGGTTTCAAGACCAAGGTCAACTTCAATAGAGCTATCCATGCCTCCGCCGCGATAACTTTCAACAACCAAGTTCAAATTCGGCAATGTTACGCTTTCACATTTTGCTTGATAGGGAATGCCGTCGACAAAAATGTTAAAATATTTCAAAACTCTTGGTAAAACGGGGATAGCCATTAAAAAATCTCCTCTAAATAATCATTCACAATGCGTGAACGGAACGTGATGTGTTCTGCTGGTGTTGTTGGTGTGAATTCGACATTGAAATAGACTCTGCCGCCTTCAATAGCGCTTGCTGTATTCAACTCTGGATCAGGCGTACAACGCCCACCAAGAATGGCGCCTTGTGCTTTTAAATCACGCAAATAGGCATTGACGCTTTCACTCACGTCATGCATGTAGGTTTTTTTGATATTGCGGTCGACAGCCCATAGATGCCCGCGCAAAATGGCGTCATTGATCATATCTGCGGTTCTCACTACCGATAAGAAAGAAAATTTTGTATCGCTTGAAAGGGTGCGATTACCCCAAAGACGATAACCATTTTCGCGGATAATTGTTGTGATGTTTTGTTCGTTAAGAAGGTTAGCGCGGCTTGATCGATCACCAATGGAAAAATCAATGGGACGTGCAATACCAACAATGCCATTGATCACTTTGTTTGAAGGAGAATGCCAAAAACCGTGTGTAAAATCGGTTTTAGCAATGACACCAGCAACTGCTGCACTTGCTGGCTGTTCTAAGATTTTTCCATCACGATTCACCTTTACAAAAGGGTCAACTATGATGGCGCGTTTGGAGTCAAAATCCTTTGCTGCGCTAAGGGCTGCTTCATCTGTTGTGTTTGGTGCATCAAGCACCACAATGGCGCGCAGACGCTCTGCAATACCAATCAGTTCTGCCGCTACAGGATTAGAGGTTGTACTGATTTCGGCTTTGGCTGTCGCACCAGTGCCATCTCCTTCAATCGTCACATTTGGGGCGGTTTGATAATCAAAACCACTGTTCTTAATGACAATAGAAGTTACTTTTCCATCTTTCAGGATTGCTTCTGCTTCTCCACTGCCTTCGATTTTAACAGTTGCTT
>NZ_JBHILV010000053.1:0-2333 GCF_042193505.1 Bartonella sp. TS25HLJMH | reverse complement strand
GATTATCACTTGCGCTTTGGTTTTCTCCAGAAAAAATACAATAAAATCAATGCAAAAGGTACTTCCCAGCGGGTTGGCTTCGTTGCGGGGCAGGACAGCGCAAACTATCGCTAGCGACAGAATTTTCAAATTGACTGTACATTGTACACTTAACTCATTGATAAATAACAATTTCAATATGTACACTGTACAGTATGTCATTATTTTTAGATAAAAATTATTTTTATTCTTGACATTGTTGCGTCAATGTCTATTTTCGAATCAGGTGCCTAGAAAACACCTTAAACACATAGCGGATTGGTTGCCGAAATAATCAGTCTTCCGCACATTAAAGACTTTGACTCATTGTATGTTAGGCGCATATAATAACTTTGTCGGGTGTAGTTATGCTATACAATACCCTTGTGGGGAAAGCATAACGACGGGCTATGTGCCGTGTTTTCTAGCACCCGGCATCTTTTAGAATGTCAATAGAAAACCTTTAAGCACATAGGAGCCAAATCATGGCACAATATTTAATTGACTTACATCAAACTACGATTGATGGTGATGTCGTTCAGACAGTGAATGCACGTGAATTACATACATTTTTGGCAATAGGAAAACGTTTTGCTACTTGGATTACGAACCGCATTAATCAGTATGCATTTGAAGAGGGAAAGGACTGTATTTTAACGCTTCCCAAAATTGGGAAACGTAAAAATGTTATAAGTAAAGAATATCATATCACTCTAGACATGGCGAAAGAGCTTTCCATGGTTGAACGTAACGAGAAAGGACGTCAAGCACGCCGTTATTTTATTGAATGTGAAAAGAAACTAAAAAGCCAATCTGTTGATTATTGTGATGATATACGTTTTGCTTTCCCAAAAGATTGGGATAAAATGTCTCCAACTAAAAAGGCTGTTTACATTTATGGTCCACTCCATATGCATCTTGTTAAAGCCTTTACGTTGGTAGAAGAGATCAAACATTATAAAGCTTTAATTAAAGAAGCAAAACAAGTCTTAGAAAGATCTGTCGTAAAAGCCGCTTAGATTTAAAAACACATCTCCCCTCCCCGTTCTCAAAATGGGGAGGGGGTTAAGAAGGCAATAAAATTAAGGTGCGCTATACCAAGTTGATCGTCCACCACCATGACGTATCAAAAGGCCTTTTTCAACTAATGATGTAAAAGTTACTTTAAGTGTATTAGGGCTTGCACCAACCTCACGCACCATATCGCGGGTTGTAACTCGTCCGTGATTACGCACATAATCAAGAATATTAAGAGCCAATTCAGATAAGGAAAAAAGAGCATTTTTTTCACTCTCTATTTTTATTTCTAATTGGCGTTTTTGTTTTTGTAGAGCACGTAAAAAAAAGAGTATCCAAGGTTCCCAATTGGGTGTTTTAGTATAAATTGTTTTTTGAGTCTGATTCAGAGCTAAGTAATAGCTTTCTTTATTATTCTCAATAATGCTTTCAAGTGATGAATATGGTACATAAACATAACCTTTTTGTAACAAAAGCAGGGTGGTTAAGATACGGCTTAAACGCCCATTTCCATCTTGAAAAGGATGAATAGCTAAAAATGTAACATTAAAAATACCAATCGTAAGTAAAGGATGAAGATCCTTTAATTCATTGGTTTTATTGAACCAAGTAATAAGCTCTTGCATTCGGTATGGTGTATCAAATGGTGTAGCTGTTTCAAAAACAATGCCAACCATTTTCCCTTGAGAATTAAATGCTGCTACATCATTGCGTAAAGTCTTATATTCACCTCGATGTCGTTGATCTTTCTCACTATTGCACAGAAGATCACGATGAAGTTGTTTAATATGATTTTCAGTAATAGAAATATCACTCCAAGATTGAAAGATTGTTTCCATAACCTTGGCATAACCGATAACTTCTTGTTCATCACGACTCTTGAAATGTTTAATTTCTAAGTTTACCAAAAGCTGTTCGATTTCGCGGTCTGTTAACTTACTCCCTTCAATGCGTGTGGAAGATCCAATACTTTCAACAGTAGCAATATGACGAAGAGCGTTCAATCTCTCAGGTGCAAGAGTACCAAGGGCGCGCCATGCCCCTTTGAACTCATCAATTTCAGCAATGAGAGCCAATAATTCTTGTGTAATTTGGAGTGTATCTGTTTTCATACCGGAATATATACCCGATTATACCCGATTGTCAATCATTCGTAACACCGTAAACTCTTACTTCTTATGGCAGAGAAAAAGGCAATGAGCAACTATGAATAAGAAGCATCGTAAGGGTCTATCGGTTCGTGCGTTTGCAAAAAAGATGGGTGTTTCACATAATGCGGTGGTTTCTCGGATAAAGAC
>NZ_JBHILV010000052.1:0-2606 GCF_042193505.1 Bartonella sp. TS25HLJMH | reverse complement strand
AGATGATCTCTGAGTTCGTTGAAGCCTTCTGCAAGCTGTTCTGTGAAAGTTTTCTGAGTGAATTTTCCATGATAACCTCTAAGTGTTTGTGTTTGTTTCTTGGATAGCGCTCCGTACTCTGGATGTATAATCCAGTTTCGCCATGTCGCCGGCCAATCTGTTTTGTTTGCATTTGCTCCGGATTTTGCCAGCCAAAAATTTCTGAACCGTTCGACTTCTAACAGCGCCTCATCATGGGTTAAGCCTTTATCGATTGCGTATTGCAAATTAGGTTTGAAATCATCTGGCAATCGACAACCGCGATTAGCTTTCGCTCGTTTTGCTTTTTTGGGAACGTTCTCTTGCTCGTGAATGGGAGGTTGGTTTTCTACTACCGTTTCGATTTGCTCTGGTTGGCTTTCACAAGCAGCAACCTCAGTTGGCTCATCAACCAAATCGGTTGTTTCTAAACTTTCAGAACCAATTTCTTTTTTTGCTAAAACGATAGTTTTAGTTTTTTTATATATATTCTTATTCTGGTTCTTTATAGCTTGATTTTGCTTAGCGTTTGCTTCAGCAAAAAAAACGTTTTGCTTGTCATTTGCTTCAGCAAAATTATTAACATGTTGTTTTATATTGTTTTTTGCTTTTGCACCTTTTTTACCAGCCTCACTACGAACTTGCGATATGTGCTCTTTTTTATCAGCAAAATCGTTTAGCTCTTCTTCAACGCGCGTATTCCACAAACCATTATCCGTCTCAACAAGTTTATCATTCCTCATTAAGTATTCGACAATAGCTGCAAATTTTTTCTGCGAACAATTGCAAGCACGTGCAAGCGTTTCAAAATCTTCTTTAATTGGTGCTTTTTTATCGTACATGCGAACGAGAAGCGTCATATAAGCGCCCCTTTGCTCTAACGTCATTCCATCTGTACCACTTATCCAGTCATACAAATGGAATCTTATCCATGGCATACCATTAGACATGCGCATCCCCTTCTTTCATTAAATATAAATTAGTGATCATAATCCCCCCCTTAAGGCTGTTGCGTATTTATGCGTGCGCATGGTGGCGCGTAATCTATTAATTTGATCTCTTTATTTTTGCCTGTTTAAGAGTGTGAATGGTGCTGTTGATGTTCATTATTATCTGTAGGGGCAGCACTATGAGAAGATATTACTGTTTGTGATGCATTTGATGTACTAATTTTCTCCACTAGATGAAGCGTATCTTTTCTTCGTTTTGTCATTGGACGAATAATTCTATGGGATTTACTCCCATAATTATGTAGGAACCAATCTAGTGTAACCCAAGATAGACCTTTGGCTTTAGACAACTGAATAATTATATTCCAGTATTTTGGAGAAATACTATTGCGATCACGCATTTTACGCGCAGCCTCATAACTACAACCAATTTCCTTTGCAAATTGGCGTATAGATCCCCAAGACTCAATCAAACTTTTGACATAAAAATCATTAACCATGACACAAGCAGTACATTACGTACAATTTTAAATCAAGATAAAATCGTACACAATGAATTAAAAAAATAGTGGATAATGTACAAATGACTTATTTGCCAAAAGACAGACTTAAAATAGCGCGTAAGAATGCTGGATATGCAACACCAAGCGAAGCTGCGCGCGCTATACCAGCACTTAATCAAAATACCCTAATTAGTCACGAAAATGGAAATCGTGGTATTTCGCGCCAAATAGCCGAGCTCTATGGACAAGTATTTAATGTAGATCCGGGGTGGATTTTGTATGGCGAATCTCCTCAAGAAAATCCTAACCTCAATATAAGTATTCCTCTCGTTTCATGGATTAGCGCTGGAGAACTAAGCGAGCAAGATGGGATAATGGATTTTTCAGATTATCCTATGACAGAGGCTGTTAATCTTCCTGCCGGTGAATGGATTGCTTTACGTGTAGATGGCGCATCTATGAATAAAATTAGCCCTCCAGATTCTATAATATTTGTAAATATGCGAGACAAAAAACTTGTGCCTAATGCCTGCTATGTAATTGCAGATGAATCTGGACAAGCGACATATAAACGATACAGACCTAATGATGATCCTCCTTTTCAGCCTGCTTCATACGACAAAACAATAAAGGCTCCAAAACTTGAAGGCGCTATCTCTATAATAGGTCGTGTACGGCGCACTATTCTTGATATGTAAACACAATACGATTCTCTGTTCACGTTATCGATTAGATTGCCATCAACAGATTGAAGTAAGTTTGCTTGATTTTTATCAGTAAACAGCAAAATTTTGATTCTCTAAATTATGCCGTGATTCGTCATTTTTTTATTTTTTTTAAAAATAGTACATTATGTACTTGACTATCTTTAGTGCATAATGTACTAATATATTCCATAAACCACGCACAAACAATTGCCAAGAGGCGTTAGGGAGGAGCAATTATGGAAAATCCAATTCTTATAAATTCCAATGAAATTTTATTAATTGTCTATAATGATGATGATCAAAACATTGGTCGGTCGGGACCACTTGATGCAAGCCAAATTCTAAGCATTGTTGACGAGGCAGATGATGCAATCCAAATCTTTCGCATCAATCCTTCTGAAAAGAACTGTGAAGACATTTCTGAAGAG
>NZ_JBHILV010000051.1:0-2637 GCF_042193505.1 Bartonella sp. TS25HLJMH | reverse complement strand
TGTTGTTGCAAGCACAAGCGCTTGGAGCGCGAAGTCCTGTCGCACAAGAAAGCCAAGGGATTAAAGCAGCTGATGGGATTGGCTCTGTTTTCCGCCCCACGGTGGGAAAAGCTGGCAATGGTGTGCCGCTGATTGATATTGTTCACCCCAATGGACAAGGTCTTTCTCATAACAAATATGACAATATTATACAAATAACTTCTATGAATTCCTCTGTAAAAGAATTATAGCTAATTTGGAATGACGCTTTTGTTGGGCGGTTTCCTTTTGAAATACACTGTTAAAGCCGTCATCCTTTTTTGTTTTCAAAAATGCAAGAATTGTTAATCACTTTTAGGGGGATCATCTATGAAAACCTATACCTTAGCTGATGTTGCAGTACTAGTTGATAAATATAGCGATAGTATTGATTTTGGCTCTACAGATGAAGCAGTTGATGATGCGCTGATTGAAAAAGCAGAGAAAACTCTCGGTTTGCAGTTTACGTCTTCCTATAAAAGTTTTTTAAAAAACTATGGAAGAGGGGAAATTTGTGGTGAGGAAATATGTAGCGTTTATGATACAAACTTTGAGATTGTTCGTAGTGATGATATTGTTTATAAAAACTTAAATTATAGAAAAAATGGTTTTGCAACGCCACAGCAACTTATTGTTAGTAGAACCGATTTCGGAGAGACATTTTTCTTCGATTATTCTCAATTCCAGAATGGTGAGTGCCCGCTCTATCTTAGACTTCCACCTAGCGATCCCCAGTATTACGCAAGTAACTTTTATGAATTCCTCTGTAAAAGGATTAGAGATAACTTGAAGTAAATTTCTTTGTATGGTGGTTTTACTTCCGAATTGCAATGTTAAACCACCATTATTTTCTCTTTTCAAGAATGAAAGCATCATTAATATTTTTTAGGGGGGATCATCTATGAAAACTTATACTTTAGCTGATGTTGCAGTATTAATTGATAAATATCCGGATGTTATCGACTTTGGCACTGCAGAGGATGCACCTGATGATATATTGATTGAAAAGGCTGAGAGAACTCTTGGTTTACAATTCACCTCGTCCTACAAAAGTTTTTTAAAAAATTATGGAGGAGGAGAAATTGGAGGTTATGAAATTTTTAGCATTTATAACGCAAGTTTTGAAGATAATCCTGCTGGTGATATTGTTTATTATCACTTAACAGATATAAAAAATGGTTTAGCAAAACCACAGCAGCTTGTTGTCAATAGAACAGATTTTGGTGAGACATTTTACTTTGATTATACTCAGTTTCAGGATGGTGAGTGCCCGCTCTATCTTAGATTTCCACCTAGCGATCCCCAGTATTACGCAAGTAATTTTTATGAATTTCTCTGTAAAAGAATTATGGAACACGCAGGGGCATGACGATGCGAACCAAAGATGTAACAGAAATTTTAAAAGGACTTGGTTGGGAATCTTACCGTGCTGAAGATGGTAGTATGTTTGCGCATTATCATTTTCCCGATCGCATTGTAGGCATTAGTTATGATGTTGTAGATTATGGAGAGGAGGGTGGAAAATTTCGGTTATCAGCTGATCTTACCACTGCTGCTTATTGCCTTGCTTGGGAATATGCTAGTGGTGAAGTATCACAAGATAAGTATGAATATACGCTGTTTTCTGCGAAAGAGGATTTCGATGTTACAGCTTCAGATCTCTCAGAAAGCCATGTTAAGGAATCTTTAAATAGGGTTATTGCTTGGGCGCAAGCACAAGATATTGAAAAAAAATTACATGAAGAAGCTGCTAATCATTTTGCTGTTGCAGAAGCATTACTTGGTGATATTGAGGCTTTAAAAAGTTCTAAGTTTACACCCCAATTACATGTACCAGAATTTGCAGCTTACAAAACAATAGGGTGGATTGAGCGCCTCATTCTTTTTGCGCAAGCTTATAAAAACGGGGAGTTAGATGACACTTTAGCGCGTAAAAAACCTAAACAGAGGTCGATGAGTCTTACAGCAGCAACTCGCATTTTTAAAATTCAAGGGTGGTTTTCCACAGAGCTTGGGAAAATGTGGTTGGTTTTGCCGGATCGTTTTATTAAGTTAGATTTTGGCTTTGTACATCTCTATGATCAGTACAATATTCATCTCGAAGCTGAAATATCTAATGAAGAGATTTCTGTAGCTTGCGAATATATTCACTATAGGGGAGAATATAATTGGATACGACCTACGGATATTTATAAGTCTTTTAACACAATTGGGGGAGGGATTTTTAGCGGTTTTGATAAAGGAATTGATATTTGTGTAGAGATATTGAATGAGCAAGAGTTGACAAAAATCTCTGAGCGGATAATACAATGGGCGCGTGCCCAAGATTTACAAGCATCGATCGAAAGCAAAACGCTTATCCAAAAATATAGCTATTATCCAGCTGTGATTTGGCATTTGGTTTGTTTAGCATTGACAGGTAAAATTGATATCCTAAAATCTTATCAAGATTCCACTGCGGTGGGTAAGATTCCTGAGCATTTGCAAAATCTTGATAAAGAACTGGAAACCCATGTTAACCATGCCGTTGAATTTGCTGAAAAACATCTGAAAATCCTTAATGAGCGAGAGGCAGCAGAAGCACATCTTAGTCCACAAGTTTTGATTACTTTCAATAAA
>NZ_JBHILV010000050.1:0-2661 GCF_042193505.1 Bartonella sp. TS25HLJMH | reverse complement strand
AGGGGTGCATTTCTTAGAATTGCCCGTGCAATACCAATGCGTTGTTTTTGCCCCCCAGAAAGCATGGTACCACGTTCTCCTACTTGCGTATCCAAGCCATCTGGTAAAGCTTGAATAAATTCAAGTGCATTAGCCGCTTTAGCGGCAGCAAGGATTTCCTCTTCATGGGTATTTTCAGTTCCAAAAATAATATTATCACGCAATGTTCCATCAAAAATGGCGACATCCTGTGGAACATAGGAAATTGCGCTGCGTAAATCTTGCAAAGAAAGGTGATTAATTTCCATGCCATCCAACTGAATTGTTCCACTTATCGGGTCATAAAAACGAAGGATCAAAGAAAAAATGGTGCTTTTTCCTGCTCCTGAAGCCCCAACAAAAGCAACCGTTTCACCTGCCTTCACAGAAAACGAAAGTGAGCGTAAAATCTTCTCTTGTGGCCTAGAAGGATAAGTAAAATCAACCTGATCAAAAACAAGCTCACCTCGAACAGGTTGTTCCAATGATAAAGGATTTTTAGGAGCTACAATAGTAGGTTGTTCTTGTAGCAATTCAGAAAGCCGCTCAGCAGCGCCCGCTGCTTGGATTAACTCTGCCCCCAGTTCCGATAATTGCGCAAAAGTAGAAGCTCCAAAAACCGCATAAAGGACAAATTGCCCTAATGTCCCGCCTGTCATCGTTCCATTCAAAACATCGCGCGACCCAATCCATAAAACAGCAACTACACTGCTAAAAACCAAAAAAATTGCAAAACCCGTAAAAAAGGAGCGCAGGATCACAGAAGCGCGTGCTGTTTGAAAAGCACGTTCTATCAATTGTGAAAACCGTGTTGAAACGAGTTTTTCTGCAGTAAAAGCTTGCACAGTGCGAATAGCACTTACCTGTTCTGTAGCAACAGCATTGGCATCTGCGAGACGATCTTGTGCCGCACGCGTACGCGCACGAACCTTACGCCCAAAAACCACCAATGGAATGGCCACAACAGGAATAGCAACCAAAACCAACAAAGACAATTTAGCATTGGTAATCACCATCATCACGACGGCTCCGATCACTATAATCAACTGGCGCAAAGCAGTAGAGGCGGTAGAACCTACAGCTAATTTTATTTGTGTGGTATCTGTTAGAAGCCTTGAAACAATCTCTCCTGAATGCGACCGATCAAAAAAAGCAGGAGAAAGTTTCATAATATGAATAAACACATCACGCCGTAAATCGGCAACAATCCGTTCTCCCAATGTGATAACACAATAATAACGGCCAGCAGAAGCAAATGCGAGAAGCAAGGCTAAGATAAACAAAATTCCGAAGTAAAAATTGATATGTCCATGGCTTGAAGTAGAAAACCCATGATCAAACATTTGGCGGATAGCTACAGGCAAAGCTAATGTAACAAGAGCAGCAACAGATAACGCTAGAAAGGCAAAGATAAACAACCAACGATAGCGCAAAAGATAAGGAAAAAAAATTGCAAGCGAAGAGAATGAAGATTTTCTAGAGGAAGACTTTGTAGATTGTTCTGAATGATTGAAGAGATTCATAAGGTTTCGCTCACTATATTGAATTTATAATACTTGATACAATGATGCATCTCGAACACTTGTTTTTTTATGCGTGCTCAGCTATAGGAATAAATACTTTAATCAATGTATCAAAAAGACAAAGGAAGCGCACTTAAAAAATCGAGCAAGTGCTGTTTCATTCTGTAAACGCAAAAGGTTTTTACGCATGAAAGCGAATATTCATCCCAACTATCACACAATTACCGTTGTTATGACGGATGGAACCCAATATACAACGCGCTCTACTTGGGGAAAAGAAGGCGATACTCTTAATCTAGATATTGACCCAAGAACGCATCCAGCATGGACAGGTGGCTCCCAAACACTCGTAGACCGTGGCGGTCGTCTTTCTAAATTCAAAAATCGTTTTGGTAATATTGGCATGTAAAAGCCTATTCCTGATTATTAAAGAGCACAAGTTTTTTAAAAAATGATTGCTCTATTGTAAGTGATTGTTTTTTTATGCTGTAAAGAGTGCGCTTTAAATATTAATTCAAAAACGCATCCAACATAAATAGATGGGATTTTAGGCACTAATAAATCTTGGTGGCTGCGTTTTTTAAATTTAAAAATCAGTTTGAAATACGAGCATAAATCCTTTCTCGTAAAGTATAACGACCTGAAATAAAATAATTGCAAACTATCCTTCTTTTTTTGGACCTGAAAATACCCGTGAAGAGGACATTCTTGTCGCCGCAAGCGGCTAATGCGCTTGAATTTATTCAAGCTTTATCAGATGGCTTGGATACGCAAGTAGGAGAACGTGGTACCATGCTTTCTGGGGGACAAAAACAACGCATCGGTATTGTACGTGCGATTTTAAGAAATGCATCCCTCTTACTGCAAGCCGGCATCATCATTATATTTGCCAGCTTGTAGGTGTTGCTACAGCCCTTGGCACCTGAGACGATTCATTATAGGCATTTTTAGTCCTTTCTTAATAGTTTTTTTATTCACGCGGGCTCTCCCCACTTGTAACGTGCAAGAGAGATGCTTTTTGTTGATTCAATATGGAACAGGTTTGAAACGAGAAAATCCTATGATATTCTGGAATTCCCATTCAACATACAAAACAGTGAATTATTATTATAATCAAAGC
>NZ_JBHILV010000005.1:0-138047 GCF_042193505.1 Bartonella sp. TS25HLJMH | reverse complement strand
GGCATAATCAATCAGAATCTACTAAAAAAGTTAAATATCGAATTCTGAATAATGTTTCTAAACATATCGGTGATCGTTCATATAAAAGCATAAACAAACAACACATTCTTGACGCAGTAGAAAGAAGACGAGAGACTCCCGCAGCAGCAAGACATTTTTTAACGGCTTTAAATGGTCTTTTCAATTGGGCAGTTGATAACGATCTTTTAAATAGAAATCCTGCTTTTAATATAAAGCCGCCAAAATCCTTTAACGCAGAAGGGTTCATACCATGGTTAGAAGAAGATATTGATAAATATTATTACCGTTGGTCACATGGTACACATGAACGTGTATGGATTGACGTCCTTTTATATACAGGTTTACGTCGTGGTGATGCCGTTCGTATCGGCTGGAAAGATATCACAACAGATAATATTATTCATTTAAAAACAGAAAAGAGCCAATTTAAAACAGATGTTTTTCTCCCGATTTTGCCTGAACTCGCAGAAACACTTAAAATTGGACCTATTGGAGATGAAACATTTATTTGCGGTAAAGAAGGTAAAAAACTGACCAAAGAAAGTTTTGGTAATCTGTTTCGTAAAGCTTGTAATGCAGCAGGTATTAAAAAATCAGCGCACGGATTGCGAAAATTAGCAGCAACACGTGCAGCAAATGCAGGTGCGACAGTTTCGCAAATGAAAGCGCTTTTTGGTTGGACAGAAGATAACATGGCATCCCTTTATACCAAAACAGCCGATAGAAAACGACTTGCAATAGAAGCTATCAAAAAACTACAAAAAAGTTAGGGGCATGGTTGACAGTAAGAAAACAAACCAAAGCCCCGTAAAAATTATGAACGCAATCAAAGCGGTGTTTGAGGTGCATCAGAAACCAGAGGAGAAATAGGTGGTTGTGTCTGTTGCATTGTTTGCCATAAATTATAATTCGTTTGCATATCCAGCCAAAATTTTGCTTTACTAAAACCAGCTAATTCTAATTTCACTGCAAGTTCGGTACTCATAGAGGCATGTCCGTTAATCACTCTTGATAGAGAAGCTCTTGTCATATGGAGATGATCAGCTAACCTTTGTATTGTTATCCCCATTTCTTCTAAGAAAGCTACTTTTAGAACTTCGCCCGGATGTGCGGGGTTATGCATCATTTGTTTTCGTTCCTTTCATCAATGGTAATCTTGATAATCAACAAGCTCCACATCTGTTCCTATAAAGCGAAAAGTAACACGCCAATTTCCATTCACCCATATAGAATAGTATCCTGTAAGTTCACCTTTAAGAGGATGCATTTTAAAGGCAGGCGCTTTCAACATTTCAGGCGTCGTAGCACTTGTTAAAGCCGTCAAGATAACGCGTAATTTTTTTACGTGATCTGGTCGAATAGCTTTTGTGGAACCTGTTTTATAAAATAATTTTAAGCCCTTATGTTTGAAACTCACAATTGCCATTACCGCCCCTTATCGTATATCGTCACTATACGATCAATAAAAATAAGAATCAAGCGCCCTGCTAGCAAATCCAGTTATCTAGATAAAATGATTGAATATAAGCTATATAAAAGTTAGGGATAGGTGGAAAATAAGTTAAAAGAATCAACGGAATCAAAATTCCCGAACTTTTATATAACCTATTGATTTTACTAAACATTGGCTGGGGTACCTGGATTCGAACCAGGGAATGCCGGTACCAAAAACCGGTGCCTTACCGCTTGGCTATACCCCAAAAAAACACGCTTTATAGCGACTCTTGCACCTTATAGCGATTCCTGTGATTGGACGCAATATCTGAAAATCAAAGACTTTACTTTTTTATCATAAAGTGCCTGAATCTTATATGGCATTGCATCGATACAAATTCGTAGCAGAAACTGATATACAGTTGTGCTTTTAACACAAATAGAAAACATTTATCCACCAATTATTTTGCTCTTTGTATTGATTTTTTAGGAACAGAAAATGAAAATCTTGTAGTTTACTCATGTATCAATAAATTAGCATATGATTTACTTTTCTTGATATATTCCAATCTCATCTTGCTTCATTAAGATAAAAGCTGTCACCATATTGGAAACTGGTAAAGTGTGTGATAGTTGCTGTGCTCTTTCATTAAGCGTAAAGATGATAATGTCCACTGGTTTTTACATTATATTATTCATGAGTAGCGCCATAAAATGAAATCAAGCACATTGAAAAATATCTCCTAAAAATAACACTTAAATATTCTATTGCAAACACTATGACACACCTAATAGGTTAGAAGAGTTTTGCAAAAATTAAAAATATTTTATCTAGCATTTGAAAAAATAAAGATATAAGAACAAGGGATAATAGCTATTTCTATTTACTTTTTATTCAAAAGATAATGATATTTTTATCGGTTCATAGATGTAAAAAATCTTCAGAAACAATCTTTATATAGACTAATGCCTTTTTTGATTGATTGGCATACATTTCCTAAAAGCTCCTTTTACAAAAAGAGAGACATTAAAATTAATTTCATACAAATAGGTATTCAACATTTGCTTTTAAACTCTGTAAATGGCAAATTAGACTTATGAAATAAGCTTAACAATTAGAATCGAGGAGATTTTTAAATGGCTTTTGAATTGCCCCCATTGCCTTATGATTATGATGCCCTTTCACCTTATATGTCACGCGAAACGCTTGAATATCATCATGATAAGCATCACCTCGCTTATCTTAACAACACCAATAATTTTGTGAAGGAGTTAGGCTTAGAAAATGAAAGCCTTGAAGATATTGTTAAAAAAAGTTTTGGAAAAAATATTGGTTTGTTTAATAATGCAGCACAGTATTACAATCATAACCACTTTTGGCTTTGGATGAAAAAAGATGGTGGTGGTCAAAAACTTCCTGAAAAGTTAGCAAAAGCTATTGACGCTGATCTAGGTGGTTACGACAAATTCCGCACTGATTTTATTGCTGCTGCTAGTGCCCAATTTGGTTCTGGATGGGCGTGGGTTGCTGTTAAAGATGGCAAGCTTGAAATTATGAAAACGCCTAATGGCGAAAATCCCTTAATTCACAATGCTCGACCTATTTTGGGTGTCGATGTGTGGGAACATTCCTATTACATTGATTATCGCAATGCTCGACCAAAGTACCTCGAATCCTTTGTAGACCATTTAGTTAATTGGGACTATGTTTTGAAACTTTATGAAGAATGTGAATTTTAAGCTATCTAGATAATTTTTTAGTGTATGAAAGTCCCTATAAACCAATAAATTATCGGGGACTTTCAAACACAGACATTATGGATTAGCAACAGTCTTTTTCTGCTATCTTGAGAATATATGCATAGATATAGGCAACTTCTTCTAGCTTTGAAAGACGTCCAGCTGCACCAGCGTGCCCTGAATCCATATTAATACGTAATAAAATTGCATTATCGTCTGTTTTTAAGTCTCGTAATTTTGCCACCCATTTTGCAGGCTCCCAGTAAGTTACACGAGGATCTGTTAATCCTGCCATCACAAGTATAGGAGGATAGTTTTGAGCTTTGACATTATCGTAGGGTGAATAGGAAGCAATAAGCTTATAATCTTCTTCTGATTCAAGAGGATTTCCCCATTCGGCCCATTCTGGAGGTGTAAGTGGCAATGAAGCATCTAACATTGTCGCTAAGACATCAACAAAAGGCACATTCGCTACGATTGCCGCAAAATCCTGTGGAGCTATATTGGCAATGGCTCCCATCAACATCCCCCCTGCTGAACCACCATAAGCAATAAGCCGGTCGTGAGAAGTGAATTTATTGTTTACAAGGTAACGCCCACAAGCAATAAAATCTGTAAATGTATTGTGCTTAAAGAAATGCTTTCCTTTTTCATACCATTCTACTCCCTTTTCTTTTCCTCCGCGAATATGAGCAATCGCGTAAATAAAACCTCTGTTTACTAGAGAAAATAGATTACTATTGAAACTGGCAGGAATAGAGATCCCATAAGCACCATAACCGTAAAGAAGACAAGGTGCACCACCATCAAGAGGAGTGTTTTTGTGATAAAAAAGTGAAATAGGAATCTTCTCACCATCGTCTGCTATTGCTGTAACACGTCGTGTTACATATGCATCTTTATTATGCCCAGAGGGAATTATTTGCGTTTTTAAAAGCATTCGTTTACGACTTTTCATCTCATAATCAAACACTTGATCAGGTGTTGTCATAGACGAATAGGAAAAACGAATAGTTAGACTGTTATATTCTGCAACCCCTTGTAGACCTAAAGAATAAGCCTCTTCAGTAAAAGCAATGGAATTAACTTGTTTAGTGGTACGTTCCATTACTTTTATACGTGGAAGCCCCTCAAAACGTTCGATCCAGACAAGAAAATCTTGATAAGCATCATGGGATAATATTAGGCACCCAAGCTGATGTGGGACAAACTCAGACCAATTTTCTGATTGTGGAGATGTATATGGCGCTACCATAATTTTGAAATCTTTTGCATTATCTAGATTGGTCAGAATATAAAAGACATCACCACCTTCTGTAAGTGAATATTCAATACCTTTTTGTCGTTTCCGTACACATTGGGGAGTAGTAAAAGGCGCCTCAGCAGGAATCAACCAGATCTCTGATGTTTCATGATCATGAATATTAATATAAATAATATCATTAAGCTTAGAGCCGCTTACATCTAAGAAAAAACTTGGATTGTCTTCGCGAAAAATAAGCTTATCTTGTGATTGATCAGTGTTTAATCGGTGATAATAGAGCTCTGAAGGTCGGTGATTTTTATCCATCTTAGTATAGAAAAAACCTTCAGATCTAGCATCCCATACAATTTGACCAGATGTATCAGTAATTGTGTCCATGCAATCAGACAATGTCTCAAAATTACGAATTTTAGCTGTATAGAATTCTGATCCTTTGTCATCATAGGTCCATACCACATGTGTATGGTCAGGAGATTCTTGAACTGAACCAAATTTGAAATATTCTTTGCCTTCTGCTAAGATATCACCGTTAAGGTAAACGGTTTTTTCTCCGCCATTCCTTGGTGTCCGAAAATAATGCGGTTGTTGACCTCCGGTAACATAAGAGAATCCGTAAGCAAAAGGGCCATGTTTTATAGGAACAGAACTATCATTCTCTTGGATCCTGTTTTTCATTTCGGTAAAAAGCAAATCTCGTAATGGTTTTGTATCAGCCATTTGAGCTGATTGATAAGCATTTTCTTTTTCAAGATAATGTCGAATATTTGGATCAAGACAGTTAGGATTTTTAAAAACATCTTGCCAATTAGACGCACGTAGCCAATGATAGGGATCATCACGAAAAATACCATGATATATTTCCTTATGAGTGATTCTAAATGCTTTGGGAGGAATTGCAAAAGTGCGGGTCATACACAATCCTATATTAAAATATGTTAACAGCTTCGTTTATATGTTAGAATCATAATTATTGATGCAAGTGTAAAAATCTATAAGTTCTATTCACTTGTAAAAATAGCGCCATGATAATTTTTAAAACTAATACCTTTCTGTCCATTACATATCACAGCTATTGTTTTCTAGGGATATAATACCACTTTTATAATGAAAGTAATTGGTAAGACAATTAAACTATGAGAAAAAGAATTGATTTTTTTTGAAACAGTATAATCTTATAAATTTATAGAAAGTAATAACTATATTTAAAGTATTTTTATTAATGTATAAAACATAAAAATATTCTATGTCGTTTTAATGAATAGTTTTATATTATAAGTAATGCTGTTGTGCCTTATTTATAATATAGTATGTTCTTTATTATTAAATTTAATAAATATAAATAATAAAAATAAATTTAAAATTTAGTAAAAATAAAATTACTAAATTATAAGTATTCAAAATAAAAAATACTAATTTATATATTATATTTTTATAATTAGTAATTTTACTTTTACGTTCTCAAAAAAATAAATAAATTTTATCCTATATTTTTTTATATTTGTGATGTATTGTATGTTATGTATGATATGTTATAGGCTAAAAATATATTTTAGCATGTAATAATTTCGTTTTTCTTATTTTATATTATGACAAAAAAGAGGTATTTATTTGATTTTTTTGTGTTTTGGCAATTTTATAGAATAATTGAATTGACAAAAAAGATTTTTGTACAATATGAAGCTCATGTGCATGAGATCTTTATATCATGAGTATATGCACTATATCTCGATTTTGAATTACTCAATTTTAAATTAAAGGAAACAAGAATGGAACATCGTGCAGTCTTAGAGACTGAAAGCAATTTAGTTATTACATTGGTTGCTGATATTGTTGCTGCCTACGTGAGTAATAATTCTATTCGACCGACTGAAGTGCCAAGTTTAATTGCTGATGTCCATGCTGCTTTTCGTAAAGCAGGGAATCTAGAGTTAACAGAAGTCGAAGTTGAAAAACAAAGGCCTGCCGTTAATCCAAAGCGTTCAGTATTTCCTGATTATCTCATTTGCCTTGAAGATGGGAAAAAATTTAAATCTCTAAAGCGTCATCTCATGACACATTATGGAATGTTGCCAGAAGAATATCGTGAAAAATGGCAGTTAGATAGTTCTTATCCTATGGTGGCGCCTAATTATGCAAAAACACGATCAGCTTTAGCCAAAGAAATGGGTCTTGGACGCAAAAGTAAACGGAAAAAAACTAAATAATCTTATTTTGCGAAAAAATGGTTTCGTGTATAAATTTGATTTTAGTATACATGTTTTGTGTGAAGCTTTTGTATATATAGCAGTTTCTACCAAGGAGATTATACATAGCTTTCGTTACGAATCCGTTTAATCATTGATTTCAGACCATTTGATCGTTGTGGTGTAAGATTTTCATTTAAACCAAGTTTTTCAAAGAGCTCTTGAGCATCGGAATTGCGAATTTCAGAAGCTTTTTTGCCTGAATAAAAAGCAAGGAGTATGTAAATAAGTCCACGCACAATATGAGCATCGGAATCACCTTGAAACGTCAATATTGGATCTTCTGAGTTATTACGTGAAGATAAAAGCCACACTTGGCTAACACAACCAGGAACTTTGTGAGCATCGTTTCGAGCGCTTTCCGGAAAAGGTGGCAATTCATGGCCAAGCTCAATGACATAACGATAACGGTCTTCCCAATTATCCAAAAGCGAAAAGTTCTCTATGATATTACCGATTGTTTCCGCCATTATTTTAGTCCTGTTTCGTTTGAATAATCATTCTTAAATACACTTATAAAAAATAAATATTTATTCTTCCTAACATAAATAACACGAAGAACGTTAAAAATCCTTATTTCAAGATAACATTGTATGGCTTTGTAAGAACTCTTGTATTGCGATTTTGCAAGAAACATTAGGGGAAATCTCTGATATTATTGTTGTTCCCTAATATGTTGCCTAAATATTCATAAGCAGCTCTTGCACCGTAATATGCGCGTTCACCAAGTGAACTTAAAAATGATTTTCCTACTTTGCAGGTTTCTATATTACGGTCACAAAATGCTCCTAGGTCATTTAAAGCTTCTTTAAATGCACTAATCACATCGCTCGTTGTTGTCTCATTATTTTTGGGGCTAGAAGAATGGTCACTGCTTGGATTTGCTACAAAAAATGAAATAATGACAAAAATACAAAATAAAAAAAATGATAATTTGATTAAAAAACGTATCATGGGCAATCAATGTACCGCAGTGGTAAATACAATAAAAGAAGCATTTTATACACTGTTTCTTTATAAACAATTTATAAAATTTGTTTTTTATAAAATTGAGTATTCATTTATTGGATCTATATCATTGGCTTTTTTATAAATATGGCACAATGCCGCTGTATAAAATGGGATACATTGTCTATTCAGTAAAAATTTAACATCCCAATTATACACTTACAGGCTGATCATATTAATGAACATACCATGATAAAAAGTGAGAGATATAACCATGATCGTGCATAAGAGTTAAGAAATGTACCCCCCACATTTATAATCTTTTATTCCACAAGAAAGTGTAGCAATGAGATAAGGATTAAACACAGAGTCCAATTTCTTTTCCATATTGTGTACATACTTATTTTAAATAATAGTTCATCATCTTAGCTTAGTTGAAAAGGCTAAAAAGAGTCAGACTCTGTTATTCTGACTCTAGTAGTGATAAAATATTTATATTATCTATAAAATTTTTACTAGAACATCACCAACATGATCAATATGTCGATCAAAAGATCAAACAATAGCTTCATCTCTTATAACTCCATCTCAAGATCTCAAGACAAGTTTTTCTATAACATTGTAAACATCAATTTAATTGATACAAAAGTAGCTCCACTAAAATATAATAACCTTAAGAGACCAGTATTCTCACCAAACCGTTTACAGAAAAGTAACCCTATATATGTAAATTGTAAAGAATATAATGACTCTTATCTTTTTAACGTTATAGAAAAATAGTCTCTAACTTGTTTTTAAATGATAGGCAAACATCTGCGCCAAAAATGAAGAATAACGTGATATTATTATTGAGATGATTATATGTGATAATGCAGTTTGCAAACACTAAAATGCTCTTGAACGTTAATCATTCGATGTTCTCTTTATACATATTGAAAGATTTGTAAAATCTGAAATTAATAAAAATTGATAAGAGCTCTTGTTGATTGATCAACTTATACATTGATAGAATGAAGCTGCTTATTCTAGGAGTTTGAAAGGAAAAAACAATAATGTAAATGCATTTCTCTCTAGCGAAAAGTAAGAACTAATTTGCATTCGTTTCTTTGTGAAACATAAACGCAACTGAAAATAAAAATGATGACAACAAAACGAAAGACGACCCGAAAAAAAACTGTAAAACACCGTAAATACTATAGTAGTATTGTTATAACACTTCTTCTTATAATTTTTCATTTTATTTTTTGGATAGCAAAAACTCTTTATTTCTATACACGAAAAAATACTTTATTTTTTGTTGGATCTCTTCTTTTTAGCATTAGTTTTTTATTTATTTCATTTAATGCTTTATTTTCGCAAATGACAACGCATCAAAATATTTTAACTCAAATGAAATTTTCCTCCATTCAAAGTATAGGGAAGAGCTCTACTTTATTGGAAAAAGAAGCAAAATCACAAGAACTCTCTCGTGTAACTTCTCTACATTCTCCAAGTCATCACCATACAAATTCACCTTTACCTCCTCAATCAGTAAGTATGCTGGAAAAGCAAAAAGAACTAGCAAAATTAGGACTTTATGATGGACCATTAGATGGACTGGAAGGACCTAAAACACGCCGAGCCATCACTTTATGGAAACAACAAGCTGCTCAGAAAATGCAAAATAATGTTTTACCCAATTCTACAACAGATGAAATTGCGATATTAATTAAGCAGAGCGAAATAGAAATGGAAAATAAAACAAAAAGAAATATAACACACTCAAAAGAAGCTGTTTTAGAGCCTTCTGTTGAAGATATTATACGGGTACAAAAAGCTTTACATATTTTTGGTCATGAGGAGGTTATTGTCACAGGAATAGAAGATCAAAAGACGATAGAAGCCTTAAAACAGTTTCAACAAATGTTTGATCTTCCTGTAACTGGTAAAATTAATCACACAATTTTAATGAAAATGCGTGAAATTGGTTTATTAAATTGAAGCTAATCATCTACACTATAAAATAATCTCTTAATTTATAATGATAATTCTCTTTCGTTTGTTGAATGCTTCCCTCAAACATTCTTTCATCTCAAGCCCTCTTATATTCAATCAGTCAGAATGGTTTTCTTACACATTACATATTGAGCCATACAATTTGCTGTAAGAAAACCACAACCGATTGCAGAAAAAAGAAATATTGCAAAATAGCAAACGCGCTCGTTCTAGAATTTTTATTGCTTCTGATGATAAAAGGACACGAAATTTTTATAGTATCACGTAAACCTTTCATATTATCGAGCCACTAATTGTCCATATATTATCGTCAATTTGATCTTTATAAATATGATGCAAAGAATTTGTGCAAACATCTGTAAGGATAAATAGACGTAAAGCTAGTTGTATTATGGTTGTTGTTTCGCAAAGTGTCTGATAAAAAATCGGCAATTCTCTCCAATCTATTGCTGGAAAGTTTTGTGTTTTATGACGTTGTTTTCTAAGAGAACGTGTGCTTTTGGTGTCGCCTATAAATCAACATCCAAACCTAACGCAGCAGCATGTTTGAAGCAAATGTTAAGACAGTTTAGTACTTTCTCAACTGCTATAGCTTTTGTATGCCAAATGGAGGCAAGGGCATTGCGCATCTCTGTTTGTATAATCTCTGAAACAGAGAGACAGTTTAATTTGGGAAGAATATGAAATTTTAAGGGTAGAAACCAATTTTCATCTTTGCCATTTCCTTTTAATTCAGCTTTACGACTTTCAAAGACATCTAAAGCAATGTCTTTAAAATAATGGAGATTACCTATTGCCTCATGCTTTTATTTAGCTCGTATCTTTTTGGGCCCACGCCTCCTCACGTAAAACAAAATGTCCTAAACGGAATATACGCGGATTGCCATTCACGGGCTTTCTTAAAAAAATATTTCTAAAGCACCCAAGCCCATTTCGCAACAACTGCCCGTGAATAATAATAGCAGCCCCACTTGTGCGCTATCATCTTTACACTTATGAAGAAGCAAGCCGGCATCATTACACACTGTACCTACCTTCAATTTGTGACAGCTCTTGACACTTGAGACGATTCATAAAAAAAGCATATCCTTGCTTTATTTTTTATCCACAGACGCTAATTCCGCCTGTAACATGCAAAAAACATGGTTTTGATTGATTCATTATAAAAGAAGTTGAAATGAGAAAATCTTATGACCTTTGCAGCTTTCGTTCAATATAAGAAATAAAAAATTATCATTATAAATCAACATATTGTACAACTTTGATATTCCTTACAGGAATGTAAAGATGGTGGCGCATAGTAGAGTTTATATACTTTGGGAAGATTTTTATAAACTTACGGGGGGGGGGTTACATAATCCCCATTCCACAAATGTCAATGTGAAATGGGACATCCACTGAGAGATGTCTATCTCAAACAGCATGATGTGCAAAAAAAATGCATTTGTTTGGAGCATTCTATTTTGCGTGAGGAGTTCATTCCCCTATAAAAAACAAACGTGTAAATTAACTGCACAATAACACGTTTCTCTCTATCAAGAGGTTAGTTAATAGATAATACATCTTTGTCTATCCTGCTTTATATTTTCTCTCATAAACCTCTCAAAAATACACTTTCTCGCGTAACATAACTTATCGTGCATTTTAGAAGCACTTTTATTTCCTTTATTAAAGAAAATAAAAGAATATATAAAAATTTATTTCAGTAATAACTATACAACAAAAAAATATTAACCCATTATATCCTTTTTGCTATTGCGGCCTGGGCTGCTGCTAAACGAGCAATTGGTACTCGAAAAGGAGAACACGAAACATAATCTAGGTTATTTTCTTCGCATAAAGCAATAGAGGCAGGATCGCCTCCATGTTCACCGCAAATTCCCAATTTTATTTTTGCACGCTTTGATCGTCCACGCTGTGCAGCAATGGTAATAAGTTCTCCTACTCCATCACGGTCAATAGACACGAAAGGATCTTGCTCTAAAAGACCTTTTTGAAAATAAGTAGCCAAAAAAGGGGCAGCATCATCACGGGAAATCCCAAAAGTGGTTTGTGTCAAATCGTTTGTTCCAAATGAAAAAAATTCAGCAGTTTCAGCTATTTCATCTGCTCGAAGCGCCGCCCTTGGAAGCTCAATCATCGTCCCAACCATATATTGAATAGTGCTTCCCTTTTCTTTCATCACTTCCTCAGCAACCTGATCAATACGCGCTTTTACAAAATCGAGTTCAGATTTAAGCGCAACAAGTGGCACCATAATTTCAAGCATAACAGGAGATCCAGATTTTTGGGCAGCTTCTGCTGCTGCTTCAAAAATCGCCCGCGCTTGCATTTCTGCAATTTCAGGATAAGTAATAGCTAAACGGCATCCACGTAATCCAAGCATAGGATTAAATTCGTGTAACTGCTGAGCGCGTTCAGCAAGCACTTCAGCAGAAACACCCATAGCTGTTGCAACATCAAGAATTTCTGCTTTCGTTTTAGGCAAAAATTCATGTAATGGTGGATCTAGCAAGCGGATAGTAACAGGTAAACCACACATAATTTCAAATAATTCACTAAAATCTGAACGCTGCATTGGCAAAAGCTTATCTAGTGCTTTACGACGACCATTTTCATCATGACTTAAAATCATTTCACGCATGGCAACGATACGTTCATCAGAAAAAAACATATGCTCCGTACGGCAAAGACCTATACCCTCAGCCCCAAAAGAGCGCCCCATACGCGCATCAGATGGTGTATCAGCATTAGCGCGAACTCTTATACGTCGCATCTCATCAGCCCATTCCATTAATTTTGCGAAGTCTCCGCAAAGCTGAGGCTGCAACATTGCAACTTTCCCTTTGAAAATTTCTCCACTTCCACCATCAATTGTGATAACATCACCTTTTTTAAAGCTTTCTCCTGAAGCAAACAGCGTATTTGTGTTATAATCAATCCGCACACTGCCAGCACCAGAAATACATGGTTTTCCCATCCCCCGCGCAACAACAGCAGCGTGACTTGTCATACCGCCACGCGTTGTTAAAATTCCTTCTGCAGCATGCATACCATGAATATCTTCTGGGCTCGTTTCTACACGGACCAAAATAACTTTGCGACCTTCTGCCGACACAGTTTCTGCCTCTTCTGAAGTAAAAACAATTTCACCAGTTGCGGCTCCAGGAGAAGCAGGTAAACCACGTCCTATAACAAAACGTTCTGCTTTGGGATCAAGTGTTGGATGCAAAAGTTGGTCAAGCGACTTTGCATCAATACGCATCACAGCCTCTTCATGGTTTATTAACCCCTCCTCAACCATTTCAATTGCTATCTTGAGAGCCGCACGAGCCGTGCGTTTTCCTGAACGAGTCTGAAGCATCCATAATTTACCTTTTTCAATGGTAAATTCGAGATCTTGCATATCCCGATAATGCTGCTCAAGCTTCTGCGCTATATGACATAATTTCAAAAAAGCCTCAGGCATAATTTTTTCTAATGACGGTCTATTTGAACCAGCAACAATACGCGCATTTTCTGTAATATTTTGAGGCGTTCGAATGCCCGCCACAACATCTTCCCCTTGCGCATTAACTAAAAATTCACCATAAAGTTCTTTTTTTCCTGTCGATGGATTGCGTGTAAAAGCAACACCTGTTGCCGAATCTTCACCCATGTTGCCAAAAACCATAGCTTGCACATTAACTGCCGTTCCCCAATTTTCAGGAATATTATGTAAACGGCGATAGGTAACTGCACGTGCTGTCATCCAACTTGAAAAAACGGCTCCAATTGCTCCCCATAACTGCTGTTCAGGATTTTGTGGAAAAGGCTTTCCTAATTTTTCTTCAACATATGCTTTATAAGAAGTAATAATATTCTTCCAATCATCTGCTGTCATTTCTGTATCAATAGTGTAACCATTGCGTACTTTTGCTTCATCAAGAATTTCTTCAAAATACGAATGATCTAACCCCAAAACAACGTTAGAATACATTTGGATAAAACGCCGATAACTATCATAAGCAAAACGTTCATTATTAGCTTGTAAAGCAATGGCTTTTACAGTCTCATCATTCATGCCAAGGTTAAGCACTGTATCCATCATCCCTGGCATAGAAGCCCTAGCCCCTGAACGAACAGAAAGCAAAAGTGGCTTTTGCTCACTCCCAAATTCACGTCCTGTTTGTTCACCAATGCGTCTTAGTGCTTGCTTAACAGATTCCTGTAGCTCTTCTGGATATGATTTGTTATGGGCATAATAAAAATTACAAACTTCTGTTGTCAGCGTAAATCCAGGTGGTACGGGCAAACCAAGATTACTCATTTCTGCCAAATTAGCCCCTTTACCTCCGAGAAGGTTACGCTCACTTGCACTTCCTTCTGCCTTTCCATCTCCAAAACTATAAACCCATTTTTTCATTGTACAAATCCTCCCATATCAGCATCAAAACATCATTCAATCTAGGCTCACTTAAAAGCAATGATTTGATTCAAAATCAGCTCAAAAAAGTATTGCTTCATAAATGCATAATATTAATCCTTCCAAAAGTAATAATGACTAAAAGTATCACTATCCATCTTCTGGAAAATTAAGATTCAGTTTTTAAGAAAACTATCAATCACTGAAAAAAAGTCTTCTACTTTCATGGCACCTTCATATTTACTACCATTAATAAAGAAAGTAGGCGTTGCTGTAACACCAAGTTTTTTACCACGCTCAAAGGATGCATTCACTTCATCTAAAATGGCTTGATTTTTCAAACATGCAGTAAAACTTTCATCTGTAAAACCAGCCATTAAGCCAATTTTTTTTAATGGTGTTAGAGCATCTTTTCTGAAAGCCCATTCATTTTGTTTTTGAAATAAAACTTCTATCAAAGGAAAATAGCGATCTTCTGGCGCACACTGTGCCAACATAAAACCTGCTGTTGCCCGAGGATCAAAAGCATAATCGCGGAAAATCAGTTTTACTTTTCCTGTTTTTATATATTTTTTACGAATTTGAGGAAGTATATCATTATAAAAATGCGCACAATGGGTACATGTCAACGAAGCATACTCAACAATGACGACTGGTGCATCCGCCTCTCCCTCAAAGCGATCCTTTACTTTACCCGATTGGAGAATCTCTGCCATATCAACAGTTGCCACTGGTTTTGGATCACGCGCTAAAGCAACTGTTACACTGTTTTGTACAATCGTTATGAAGAGAAAAATTATCCCGAAAGATAAAAAAGAACGATATTTTACCATAAATAATACTTTTCTGTTGTTATTAACGAATAAGAATCCAATGCTTTCTCATATATTAAAGAAAAATATATAAAATATCTTTCTATTTATTATTTTTTTCCAAGAAAATGCAACAGCCAAGTTTATAAAGTGATTGGCGCAAGCTTTTATCTTCAATTCCTTCAAGCATTTTTTCCACGCATTTTTTGTCTTGTTCACTCAAAGATGGTTTTCGAGGCAAGTGATTCATAAAAACAGACATACTCCTTTGCTCAATCTTGATGCGATCAATAGCAATATAGCCAAAAAATCCGTTAATTCTATGAAGTAATTCCTCTGTTTCATGCATCAATTTTAACGCAGCAAATCCTTCACATGCGACAACAAGTGTTGCTGGCTGAAAAACTTCATCTTGATCTGCACGACGTTTCCAAATAATTTTAAGCGGCATTGTATGTTCACTGATATCATAGCCCGCAATTTGTGGCCAATGTTCTATAAGCGCTACATTAAGCCCTGTCCGTTTGCGTAAAACTGGATCAAGTATTTTGTATACCGTCTCAGAAAGAGAATAAAAAATATGTTTTTTAAGTTGTTTTCTCATTTTTAGATCATTGTTCAACCGCTTACTAAATTAAAATCATTTGTTTTATCTAAAAATTATTGCCTCCTCAATTTATGAAATATCAACAAAATAAATAATTTTTTCTTTTGCATTTTATATCTCCCTATGCTTGAAAACAATCATGTATGAAATTTCTTCGCACCTCCTTGCTTGGTACGATCAAAATCACAGACATCTCCCATGGCGGATTACCCCCGAAAAGCAAAAACAAGGTATCCGTCCTGATCCTTATCAAGTTTGGCTTTCTGAAATCATGCTTCAACAAACAACCGTTGAAACAGTTAAGCCTTATTTTAAAAAGTTTCTGAAACTATGGCCTGATCTTTCCTCTTTAACAAAAGCCTCACAAGATGACATCATGAAAGCATGGGCTGGACTTGGTTATTATTCACGCGCACGTAATCTTAAAAAATGTGCGCAACAGCTTGTTGAAAACTACGCGGGACAATTTCCACAATCTGTAAAAGAATTGCGAACTCTAGCCGGCATTGGAGATTATACTGCCGCAGCCATTGCTTCAATTGCTTTTAATCACCCTGTAGCAGTGGTTGATGGTAATGTCGAACGTGTGGTAGCGCGCCTTTTTGCTATCACTTCAATATTACAAAAAGCAAAAGTTGAAATTAAAGAAAAAACACAAAAAATTACTGCTTTAAATCGTCCTGGTGACTTTGCTCAAGCAATGATGGATTTAGGAGCAACAATTTGTACTCCACGCAAACCATCTTGTTATACCTGCCCTCTTCAATGTTTATGCAAAGCAGCAAAGACGCAACAACCGGAATCTTTTCCAGTCAAAGCCCCTAAAAAAGAACGCCCTTCAAAAACAGGTATTGCTTTTGTGGCCCTTAATAAAAAGAAACAAATTTATTTGGAAAAACGACAGACGCAAAAGCTCCTTGGTGGAATGACCCAAATTCCTAACAATATTGGCATAAACAACGAAAATGGACTCCAAAATGCACCCTTTACTGCCAATTGGCAATTCAAAGGACAAATTACGCATGTTTTTACTCACTTTTCTCTAAAACTCGATGTTTACTATACTGAGGATGTTCATGAAATGAATTGTGAAAATGGTTGGTGGTGTAACATTCAACATCTTGCCGAAGAAGCACTACCTACTGTTATAAAAAAAGCCATTTCCGTAGCACTTCCCAATTCTTTCAGATTTAAATAGCCTTCCCTATTCGTAAAAATGTTTTCTAACGGAGACTTTTGTATCTCTAACGGTCATGTATTAATCTGTAAAAGAAAAACTTAAAAAAATGAAATAACCAATTTTTTCTACAGATAAGAATTAAGGAGGAATAGATAAGCTTAGATTTAAATTTCAGGATCTATCCTTTTTTCGCTTATGAAGGAGCAAATCAACACCATCATTATATTTACCAGCCCCCTACAACAACCCTTGGCACTTGAGACGGTTCATAAAAGGTACTTTTTAGTTCTTTCTTTAACAATTTTATTCACAGGCCAACCCCGCTTATGACATACAAGCAAGTAAATTTCATTGATTCAATATGAAATAGGTCTGAAATAAGAAAATTTGACGATATTCGAGGGGGGAACTCAATATGAATAACGCTAAATTATCTTTATAAACCAATACATTTTACGCACTTTATAGATGCACGTATTACCTCAAATAAGCACTTAATTTTGAACTTCTGAATGAGCCTTTTAATTTTGATATTTCATTTTTATAAGATTATATTAAAATTTTACTGTTTTGGAAATAAAATCAGAACGTAGAGTGAAAATTTCTCATTTTAATTTCTTTCACAAGAAGCATAAAAATACTCGCTTGCCGCTTACAAGCGAGATTAGTGTGTTAATAAAATACATCTAAGAAAGGCATAAAATACCCTCACGTCCATCTCAATCAAGATCAGGTACATTGATGATCACTCTAGAATGAAGCGATCAGCTTAGTTCATAAAACACCCGTTTTTAACATTTGTGAACGTATGATCATTCTTAAATGATCTATGGACTTCAACCGTCCATTTTCCTCATAATACCAAAATGTCCAACCATTGCAACTCTGCGAATCTTGAGCCTTTCTTCCCATTGCGTGAATTGAGCCCGCTTCACCACCATGCATAATCGTACCATCAGCTCTTACAATAGCAGATACTTGCTTCTTACGATCATAAAGAACTTCTCCAGGATAGAGTAAACCTGCTTCAAGCAAACTGTTGAATGCTACGCGCGGTTCTGCTTTTTTTCTATCCAAAATCGCTAGTTCTGGTTGCGCTAAAGGTTTAACCGCTGCAATTCTCTCACATGCTGCATCAATGTAATCTTGCTCGCGTTCAATCCCAACAAAATCACGCCCTAAAAGCTTGGCAACAGCACCTGTTGTTCCCGAACCAAAAAATGGATCAAGAATAACATCACCAGGTTTACTAGAAGCCATAATAATACGTGCTAATAACGCTTGCGGTTTTTGTGTTGGATGTAATTTACGCCCTGAATCATCCTTCAAACGTTCAGCTCCAGTGCAGAGAGGGAAAAGCCAATCTGAACGCATTTGTAGATCTTCATTTGCCGCTTTTAAGGCATCATAATTAAATGTGTACTTTTTATCTTTTTGATCTCGCACGGCCCAAATAAGCGTCTCATGAGCATTTTGAAAACGGCGCCCTCGAAAATTAGGCATCGGATTATTTTTGCGCCAAATAATATCATTAAGCATCCAAAAACCTAAATCTTGTAATGCCGTCCCAACTCGAAAAATATTATGGTAAGATCCGATAACCCAAAGTGTTCCGTTGGGTTTTAATACACGACGACAAGCAAGCAACCATGCACGGGTAAAAGCATCATAAGCAGCAAAACTCTCAAACTGATCCCATGCATCATCAACCGCATCAACAAGCGAATGATCTGGACGGTATAAAGCTCCGTCCAATTGCAAATTATAAGGTGGATCCGCAAAAATCATATCAACGGAATGTTTTGGAAGTTTTTCTAGAACGGAAACACAATCTCCTTTAAAAATTTTATTGCGCCATGGCATCTGTGAGGGAGTACGAAGAAAATCTTTTTGAAGCTGAATAACTGTCATGAAAAACCCAACAAAATTAACTGAATTTGCCCTATAATCAACCAAAATAGTTTATAGGCCCGCATTACCAATCCATATTTACAAAATAGCGTAAACGTATCGTTAAAGTTCTACAAAATTGATAATTGTTTTTGTTTTTTTAAGTAAAAAAACTTTCATATGAATGAAACCTTATTTTTCTTTTTTTCAATGTACTGTTCCCATATCTTTTATTTCGTAAAAGAATTAAGAATCATTTTCAAAGCGTATTTTTATGAAATAAGATCCTCTCAATATCGTTTTCATAAAAGTTGTCCATCTCGTAACATGTAAAGGAATATCTTATGCCTCAGATAGATCTTATTATTTTTGATTGTGACGGAGTTCTCGTCGACTCTGAATATCTTGCAGCAAAAATTGGATCTCAATTGCTCAAACAAACAGGATATGAAATATCACCCGAAGAATTGAGTGAGCGTTTTGCAGGACTTATCTTTCGCGATATTCTTAAACACGTTGAACAGGAAACAGAAAAACCAATTTCTGCTCATCTCATAGATCAGATGACTAATATTTTTCGTACACAAATAAAAACTAAATTACGGGCTATTGATGATGTAAGAGAAGCCGTAGAAATTATTCAAACACGCTATCCCTACTGTATCTGCTCTAATGCAAAAAGCGTAGATATAAAAGAGATGCTCACCACGGTTGATCTCTATGACCTTTTTGAAGGTAAAATATTTTCAGCACCTGAAGTTGGAACAAAAAGAACGAAACCGGCCCCTGATGTTTTCCTTTTTGCCGCACAACAATTACAGGTAGAGCCCCAAAACACTATCGTTATAGAAGATTCACTTCATGGTATACACGCAGCCATAGCAGCAGGCATGCGTGTCATCGGCTTTACGGGAGGATCACATAGCTATCTTGGCCACTCTAATGCACTTGCAGAAGCTGGTGCAGAAACAGTTATCGCAAAACATGCTCATTTAGGAGAAGTCTTAGAAGCAATGGCAGTATGGCGAAATCTATTATAAAAAATCTCTTGAATATATCAGTTTGTAAACTCTGGTAAGAAGCATTTTTACTCAAATGCCCTTCTCTTCTCGCTGCTTCTTTTATAACAACTTCAATAAATGCATAATTCACGGTACGGGTGAATTGCATTTCAATATGAAGGAAAAAATATAGCATCTCATTGAGCAATCATAAGCCAGTTATTGCACGTGCTTTAAACAAAGTAAAAAACAGGGATGAAAACTCATAAAAATCAAAACCTGCTTATCTATCTCAAATCCGATATCCCACTCCCAAACTCAGCAGTCCATCCTGATAAATTATTATATTTTTCAAAAAAGGAATATTACGATGCCCTGCTCGATAAAATGTGAAAAATTGCTAGCCTCTTCTATCTGATCAAAAAAAATCACACACTATGGTAAATTTTTAGAGTATGTGCGTATTGATCATGGAAAAACAGATTAAAATTCACGGAATCTATGGAATACAAGAGTTTATTGAAAACAACAAAAGCGTCCTTGTTGAGTTAGAAGGACTTATATTTACTCAATCCAAATCTCGTAAACTTGTTGAAGGCTTATTTACTTTGCAGCTTAAACAGTATTTTAACAGCATCAATTGGTACAACCTCCCTAAGATTACAAAAGATAAAAAGAATACATTCGTATGAAGATGTGCATTTTATAAACAACATTTCACACCAAGTAATTTACAGACAAAAACATTGATTTATAATCATAATTTATCATTATTAAATTAAACAAAAAAAACCGAATATTGTAAGATTCTCTCATTTCAAATCTGGATATGCTGAATTAAATAAAGAAAGAAATAAAATGCCTCTTAATAAATTATCTCAAGAGGCAAAGATTGTAGTAACAGTAGGAGCGAGCAAAGTGTATAGCGATGCCATCTTTCTTCTTTATAAACGTCAAAGATTCTGATGCCCTAAGAATTTTATATATGGGACTTTATCATCATATCTATAATTGTAAAATAGGCTTGAGTACCTCGAGAAGAATTTCTTTAAAAAGCACATAAATGTTAAACAACGTAAAGAGATACAAGTAGTTGCTCAAAATTTTCCGAAAGTACTTACATAGACTTTTTAAATAAACAATGAAATAAGATCTTTTCAAAAGTAATCCAACTTTAGAAAAGACACTCTTTCTAAAAATAAAAGCGGATTTTCAGTTTGGAAAGAAGAAAATGTTAAAAAATATTATCTAATGCCGATCTTTCAGCACTCATAAATGTGTCTGAATTGATATTCTTCTATACACTGCTTTACATCACAGTAATATGCTGTTCACATTGGCAAGAAAAAGATAATATCATTTATCTATATCCAATTCGAGCTATACTTTATACTATGAGAGAAATGTATATTTTTTAGTATCTATAAATTTATTAAAAAAATAATATTAATATCATTTTATAAAAATTATATGATCATAATATGTTATTTATATATAATACATAACAAAATATTTTATAAAATTTAAAAAATATTTTTGTAATTATTACTGTTACATTTTTACAATAATGTTTATAAAAAATTATATTTATATTTTTATATGTATTTTTATTATTGACTAAAAATACATATTGAAATATATAAATTGTATATAGCGTGAGATGTATAAACATTATGTATATTTTCTTACATATATAACTTAAAAATATTTGAGGTAAAGTTATGGTCAGAATATTTAAAAATTATATCTTAAGCATTTTTATAGCGAGCGCTTTTTTTATTTCTCAAACTGTAAATGTTAATGCAAACTATTTGAAAAACGATACTCAAAAAGAGGAATTTTCTGTCTTCCCAATGGAACAAGTAAAGTATGCGGAATCTAATATAGTTTCTACGACTGCTTTCTATGTTCCATCTGTAAATTATCAAACAGAAAATGGAACAATAGGTAAAGGGAAAATTGAAAAGGTCCTTGAGCCTATGACTATAGGAGTGGGACTATTGTTTGCTGGATATGCAATAAGCTTTATCGGATCGATAATAAGTTGGATAAAGGACATAGTATTGATGTTCAAATAATTCAACCTCGTCTAAAATCCTAAAATAATGGCTTCATTATGTGTTGATGTATTATTGCAAATAATAACATAATGAAGCTTCTCTTTCTATAAGATATAAATATTGTAGATTATATCCAAATATCAAAAGTGTAAATTTACGCATATATATTGAATAGTATAAAATATTTGAGGTAAATTATGATTAAATTGTTTAAAAATAATATGTTAAGTATTTTCATTATGTCTGCCTTTTCTCTTTTACAGGTTGTAAATGCACATGCAAACTATTTGCAAAATAATGCTTATCGTGAGAATATTTTTGTTTCTGCAATAGAGCAGAAAAAACAGGATGCAGTCCATACCGTTTCTCTCTATAGCCCCATTCTAAATCTTGGAGTGGATAATGAAACTACTATTGAAGGAAAATTTGAAAAGGTCGTTGAACCTCTTACACTCGGAACCTTTGGTGTTGGGATGGCACTTGGATATGCATCAAGTACGATAGGCATGTTTTTAGGATGGATAATAGGTAAAATAATATCGTATTTTAAATCTCTTTAAAATTGAAATTTTATCAGAATAAAACCTTCTCATACGAAATATAAACAATGGATATATTCTGTATTTATCCATTGTTGATGACAAAAAACTAATGAATTATCACATTAAGAATGAAAAAGCTTTAAATGCTTCTGTTTCTCTCAATGTGCACTAATTCTGCCGATGCATCTATTCAATTCAAATTAAAATAAAAGTAAAAGTATTGGTGATAAATTATGATTAAGGTATTGAAAACTTACGTATTAAATATTTTTATAGCAGTTGCTTTTTTGCTTTCACAAGTTATAAATGTTCATGCCAATCATGTGAAAAATGATATTCAATGGGAAACTGTCTCTCTAATAGAACAGGGAAAGAAAAAAGCTATCGATATAGCTTCTCTTTATGTCCCAAGTTTCACTCATGGAGCAAAAAGTGAAACTGCCATTGAAGGAAAATTTGAGAAAGTATTTGAACCAATTACGCTAGGAGTTTTTTCTACAGTAGGAGCTTTGGGTTTTGGATTCTTGACTGGATTTGTTATGTCCATATTTAGCGGGATAATCGGATGGGCAATAGGAAAACTTAAAGGCAAATAATTCAAAGATACTCAGTTATTTTTTCTATTTAAAATAAGAATATTTTACAGCCTGCTTCACATCATTTAGCAGGCTGTCGTATGTTTTCTATGGATAAACTTTAGGTTCCCATATTGTATAGAACAAATATAATATCTATTAGTATACAAAATAATAAATTAAGCTAAACAAAAATTATTCACAGTATAGATTTGCGCACGAAATGCCATAAAATTACCTTATAAATTTTCCAGTGTGAATTTTGAGTTGTATCATTTCAACATTCATTTTAGCAGATTTAATTGTTACAAAGTATAAGAGCATAAAATAACGATGAATGATTGAGTTTTACAAAAAAGTTCTTCAATAAATACCATTCTATCTATTTGACTTTATTATTTAAGAAGGTGCACAAATGAAGATACGTTGCAAAATTTAAGTGAGTGAATAATAGAGAGAAAATTTTCGACTTTAACAGATTTTCTGTGAAAATTTGACGTTTATATCTCAAAATAAAAATGCTTAAGACTATTTCCTTTCATTATTGGGTTAAAAACTCTATCCATTTAATAATTTAAATATTATGAAAAACGTGAAATAAATAACTTCACCAATTTTCCAGAAATAAAAAAAGGATAAGACTTATGGAATATATCAGCACGAGAGGTGAAGCCCCTGCTTTAAGCTTTACGGAAACGATCATGACGGGATTGGCAAGTGATGGGGGGCTTTATCTGCCAGATAAATTTCCTCAGCTATCATTTGATGCATTACGAGCACTTCGTGGTCAGTCCTATACAACAATTGCTAAAACTATTCTGTGGCCCTTTGTGAATAACGAAATCGAATATACAGCTTTTGAAAATATGATCGCTGAATCTTATGCAACCTTTCACCATCCAGCAATCTGTCCATTACGACAAACTGGAGCAGATGAATTTATCCTCGAACTCTTTCATGGTCCTACTTTAGCTTTTAAAGATGTAGCAATGCAGTTTCTTTCTCGACTGATGGATTATGTTTTGACTAAAAAAAATAGATGTGCAACGATTATTGCTGCAACATCAGGTGATACAGGAGGGGCTGCGATACAGGCTTTTGCTGGAAAAGAACACTCAGATATTTTTATTTTATTTCCTAAAGGACGTGTATCACCTGTTCAACAACGGCAAATGACAACCAATCAATGTTCAAATGTTCATGCCATTGCCATTGAAGGAAATTTTGATGATTGCCAAGCTCTTGTCAAAGCAATGTTTAATGACCACAATTTTCGTAAAAAAAGAGCGCTTTCAGGTGTTAATTCTATAAATTGGGCACGTATCATGGCGCAAATTGTTTACTATTTTTCATCTGCACTTTCCTTAGGAGCTCCTGATAGAGCTATTTCATTTACTGTTCCTACTGGAAATTTTGGTGATATTTTTGCAGGTTATGTCGCAGCCCGTATGGGATTACCTATTGCTCAACTGGTCATCGCAACGAATGATAACGACATCCTTGCACGTACATTGACCACTGGTACTTACGAAACACAACCAATAGTCCATACAACATCACCTTCTATGGATATTCAGGTCTCTTCTAATTTTGAACGTTTGCTCTTTGAAAGTGGCAATCGTGATCCAATGTGGATTCGCAATGCAATGGAAAACTTGAAACAATCAGGACGTTTTACTCTTGATGAAAAGCAACTCAAAAATATTCGTTCCATATTTTCCGCTGGGAAAAGCAACATGGCAGCAACAGCTCAAACAATTGATAGTGTCTATAAGGAAAGTGGCTATCTTGTTGATCCACATACAGCCGTCGCTCTTCAAGTAGCGCGTAAAAACAAAAAAAACCATATTCCAATGATCGTCCTTGCCACAGCTCATCCAGCTAAATTTCCTGGTACTATTAAAAGTGCTTGTGGACTTCATGCCCCATGGCCATCTCATCTCAATGATGTAATGAAACGCGAAGAACACTTTGTAAGTCTTGCTAATGATGAAAAAATAGTAAAAGATTATATCTCTTTAAAATCGCGTGCATCTTATTAAAGTTAGCTGCATTAACTTAAATCAAGAATATTCTAATACCCTTACAATGAGGTATTTAGTTTATTTAATGGAGTTGTAAATACATGGATGTAGATATATGTCGCCTTAGCAATGGCTTGACTATCGCCACACATACAATGCAACAAATTAATAGTGTTGCCCTCGGAATATGGGTTAAAGTAGGCTCACGCAATGAAACCTCCACACAGCATGGTATTGCTCATCTTCTTGAGCATATGGCTTTTAAAGGAACCGAAAACCGCACTGCTTTTCAAATTGCAACCGATATTGAAGATGTTGGCGGTGAAATCAATGCCACAACCAGTATTGAAACAACAGCTTACTTTGCACGTGTACTTAAAAGCGATATCCCACTTGCTATAGACATTTTAGCCGATATTTTAATGCATTCAAAATTTGACGACAATGAACTAGAACGAGAAAAACAAGTAATATTTCAGGAAATTGGTGCCGCTCATGACACTCCTGATGATATTGTTTTTGATCACTTTACAGAAACAGCCTTTCGTCATCAATCCCTTGGACGCTCTATTTTAGGAACAGCTAAAACTATTCAATCATTTACATCTACTGATCTCCATAATTTCATCAATAAACAATATAGTGCAGATCGTATGATTGTCGTTGCTGCAGGAGCTGTAAAACACGAAAGTTTCTTGCGAGAAGTTGAAAGTCGTCTTGGTACTTTTCGCTCCCATTCAACCGCACCTCTTACTAATCTTGCAAATTATGTCGGTGGCGACTTTCGTGAATATCGCGATTTAATGGATACACAAGTTGTTCTAGGGTTTGAAGGGCGTGCTTATCATGCGCGTGATTTTTATGCTGCCCAAATTCTTTCAATTATTCTTGGTGGTGGTATGTCTTCACGTCTTTTTCAAGAGGTAAGAGAGAAACGTGGATTATGCTATTCTATTTACGCTTTTCATTGGGGATTTTCAGATACTGGGCTTTTTGGTGTTCACGCAGCTACCGGACAAGAAGGGCTCAAAGAACTTATTCCCGTGATTCTTGATGAACTTTCCAAGGTCAGCAAAAATATTCACGCCAATGAACTGCAACGAGCACAAACGCAATATCGTGCGAATCTGACAATGTCACAGGAAAATCCCTCTAGTCAAGCACATCTCATTGCTCGCCAAATACTCCTTTATGGTCGACCAATTCCAATGTCGGAAACAATTGAACGCCTCAATCTCATCACGCCTAAAAGATTAACTGATTTAGCACATAGTCTTTTTACAAATTCCACTCCAACATTAACTGCTGTCGGACCTGTAGGACCCCTCATAAATTTTGATGATTTAACGTCAACTCTTTCATACAAGCTAAAGTAAAAAACTTCTTTTCAAAACAGCATCACAATAACATACACATATTTTATCGCAAAATTTACCACAAAAGCTCTTCTCATTAAATAAGTTTTGGAAATATTGGGCAAAGAAGCGTACAAAACTACCCAATTCATACTTCATGTGATAAAGATTCTAATGAGTGAAGCTATATCCGTGAAATCTGGAAATTCATGGTTTAACTTTGCCCTTTTAAAATACAGAATTTCATTTGCTTCAAGTTCCATTGAAGAAAATGAACATGTGGTCTATTTGTATATAAAACCACATAACTTAAGAAAAAGTGATAACAATTTATTATGTAAATAAATTATAAAAGGTGGACGTTTTTTCTCAAAAATCGAAATGAAAGTTAAACATCCTAAAATATTGAGAGTGGGACATTGTGAAGAGTTTGCGTAAAATAATTGACATCATTTTCATTGTAGTCGTTAGTTCTCTTGTCCATCTTACATCAGCACAAGCAATTGAGCCAGTTAAAATTTCTTCTCAGGATGCTGCTCTTGATCTCTCACAAGCAATTGAAATTCACCATACAAACAGCTCTATTTTTCAAACAAGTACAGCACCAGGACCAGATGGTATTGTTTGGCGTATTGAAGTGCAGGCAAAAAATGAAAAATTTTCCGGAAATTGGGCAGTTTTTTCTCTTGCAAATCCAACAGATGAACAAGTCGATCGTCTCATTGTTGCCCCCCATTACCGCATGGCGCGTTCTGGATTTTTTTGGCCAGACCTTGGATCAGCAAGGATACAATCCATAACGCCAAGCGAAGGTTTTTCCCTCGATCGTCAACTTAGTGCAAACTCTGATATCTTTCATATTACTCTTAACCCTGGTGCTGTTGTTACATTTGTGGCCGAACTTAACTCTGCAAATCTACCGCAAATCTATTTATGGCAACCTGAAGCTTATAAAGATGCAATTAATTCTTATACGCTTTATCATGGTATTCTCCTTGGTATATCTGGTCTCTTAGCACTTTTGTTAACTGTTCTCTTTGTCGTCCGTGGAACAGGGCTGTTTCCTGCAACAGCAGCTGTTGCCTGGGCTGTGCTTTTTTATATTGGTATTGACTTCAACTTTTTAAATAAATTCTTTGCAGTTACACTCACAACACAACCAATCTGGCGTTCTGGTACAGAAGTAGCACTTACTGCTACACTCTTCATTTTTCTTTTTACCTATCTCAGCCTTAACCGCTGGCATTATCATTTTAGTTACGGTGCTATCGCTTGGACCATTGCCTTTTGCAGTCTAGGAGCCTTTGCTATTTATGATCCAATCAGAGCAGCTGGAATTGCGCGTTTGTCTTGTGGTCTTACCGCTGTGCTTGGTATAATATTAATCATCTATTTCTCAATCAGAAGCTATGACCGTGCCATTATGCTTATCCCAACATGGTTGCTCCTTAGCTTTTGGTGTGTTGGAGCCTATGCCTGCATAGCTGGATATTTAAACAATGATATTATCCAGCCAGCATTAGCGGGAGGATTAGTGCTCATTGTTCTTCTCATCAGCTTTACTGTCCTGCAACAAACTTTTTCTAATGATGCTTTCCATGAAGGAATATTTTCCGACCTTGAACAACAAGTACTCGCAGCAAAGGGAGCTGGAAATATTATTTGGGATTGGAATATTGAGCGTGACCGTATTGTTGTACATCCAAACATGGCAACCCTTTTTGGTACTGAAATTCATAACCTCAATGGACCTATGCGCAACTGGATTTCAGCCTTGCACCATGATGATCGTGAACGCTTTCAAGCCGTATTAGATATCATTCTTAAAAATAAAAAAGGACGCATTGATCAAATTTTTCGGCTTTCTTCTGGTGGTGGTTATTATCATTGGTTTTCTCTTCGTGCACGTCCGGCTATGCAAAAAGATGGGAAAATCACACGTGTCATTGGAACCATTGTCAATATTACTAACCACAAAAAATCCGAAGAACGCTTATTGCATGATGCAATCCACGACAGCTTAACCGGCCTTCCTAATCAACAAATTTTCTTTGATAGACTACAAAATTATACCTCTTTGGCGAAAGCAAATATCAAAATTAGACCGACTGTCTTTATGATTGATTTTGACAATTTTCGCCAAATTAATCGCAAATTAGGCATAGCAGTTGGGGATACTGTACTGCTTATAATTGCACGTCGTTTAAACCGTCTCATTAATTTTCAAGACACCTTATCGCGCCTTTCAGCAGACCGCTTTGCAATTATTTTACTCAGTGAAACTGAACCACAAAAAATTGCAGCATTTGCAGATCATTTGCACAAAACAATTTCAGCACCTATTTCACTTTCAGAAAACAAAATAATCCTTTCAACGTCTATCGGATTGGTTACATGGAGTGAAAGCCGATCGACGGCTAAAGATATTTTTAATGATAGTGAATTAGCGATGATTCGCGCAAAACAAATGGGTGGAAACCATATTGAACCTTTCCGTCCTAATTTTCGCACTTTGGGTCTCGAACATAATACTCTGGAGAAAGATGTTCATTATGCCATAAAACGTAATGAGATAAAAATCCTCTACCATCCTATTCTTAATTTATCAGACGGACATATTATTGGTTTTGAAACAATTGTAGAATGGCATCATCCCACTTATGGAAATTTAAATGTCTCTGATTTCATAAAAATCGTAGAAAACGAACAAATTGTTATGAATTTGTCACAATTTATCATCGATAATGCCATTATCGATCTTATAAATGTACAAGAAAAGTTTTCCCAACAATCTTTCTTTATTTCAATTAATTTACCAAGCGCAGAAATGATTCATCCTCGTTTTATCAGTCAATTGCGCGCCGCTTTGCTTCGTCATCCGCTCCACAAGGGGCGTTTGATGATTGAAATATCTGAATTCGTCTTAAGAAATAATCCTGAACAATCAGCGCACTTTCTCGAACAAATTAAAACACTTGGAATGAATCTTGCACTCGATAATTTTGGAACAGGTTATTCGTCTCTGACCTATCTCGTACGTTATCCATTTGATATGGTTAAACTTGATCGTTCACTTATCTCAATCGACTCTCTTAAGAAGAAAATTGTTCTCAAGTCTATCATTAATATGGCAACAGATCTTAATTTGCAAATTATCGCAGAAGGTGTTGAAAATGAAAAAGAAGCAATCTTCCTCCGTCAAGAAGGCTGTAAATATGTTCAAAGCACACTTGTAACGAAACCGATTGCCATAGAAGAATTAATTACGCTCGTTCAGAGCCATTTCCCTTATAAAATAAAAACATAAGGGATAAAATAACGTGTAAAGTTAAAAAGCTTAGAAAAAACTCTACGCGTGTCCCATTTCAGAAGCAAGATAAGTTGGATCGATACCCATGCGTATTAAACTTTTATCATACTTGCAGCTTAAATCGCTTTCAAAAAGAAAACTAGGTGATGTAGAACTGATTAGCCAACCATTTGTAGAAATTTCTGCCTCAAGTTGTCCCGCTTTCCATCCAGCATAACCTAATGCTATCAGTGCATGTTGCGGACCTTGTTCGCAACTGATCGCTTTTAATATATCAATTGTCGCAGTAAAACAGACCTTATCTGCAATAAAAACAGTTTCTTCACAAGCATAATCATCTGAATGAAGGACAAAACCACGCGAAGGATCAACAGGACCACCATAGCGAACTGGAAACTGTTTTATTGGTTCAGAAAGGCTTTTTTTTTGGTCACTGTCTATGACTCCCAAGTGAAGCAAAAGCTCTGGAAAATCAATATGATGCAATTGATTAAGAATGATGCCCATCGCACCGGCATCAGAATGCGCACAAATATAAATAACAGAACGAATAAAGCGTTTGTCATTCATCCCAGGCATTGCTATGAGTAATTGTCCACCTAAAAAGCCATTACACCGCTTCATTAATCTGTTATTCTCCATAATTTACATGATAAAAGTTCGTTCATTTAGCATACTAGGAAAATAAAACTCCAATGAAAAAAAGTCATATATTTACAAATTTACAAAATATCGCAACTTTCTTTTATAAAAAGCTTTTAGTTACTTTAAGCTTAACATTCATAGTTTTAGAATTACTTAACATTCCTGTAAATGCTCAAACAAAACAAAAACTCCAGCTTTTCGCAACATCTTGGTATAAATCAGATGGTGGTCGTATCCGATTAGCAATCACAGAACCTTCTCTTTCTGGAATAAGAGAAGGCATTATTGAAATTGAGCTTAAACCAGGATGGAAAACTTACTGGCGTAATCCAGGTAATTCTGGCATGGCACCATTTTTTAATTTCAACCAACAGATTTCTTATGAAATCTTTTATCCTACTCCACAGCTTTTTGAAACAGAAAATGATTGGTCATTAGGTTATAAAGATAAAGTAATATTGCCCTTCAATCTTTCTGGTTCAAGCAAAAATTTAAGCGGTGCTTTCACTCTTGGATTATGTAATAAGATCTGTCTTCCATTTACTGTTAACTTTGATTTTTCGCCATCTGCTCTTAAAAATAAACATCTTCCTGCTTCCTTCTTAAAAAAGGCGCAAGATTCTTTGCCCCGCATGATGCAGAATGCACTAAAAATAAGTGCCGAAAAAAATAACAGTACCCTTCTTATAAAAATACAAAATAACAACAAAACTACACCTTCCTCTCTCTTTTTAGATGGAGGAGAAATGCAAATTGGAGCAGCAAGAAAAATCAGTGATAACGCAGAATATACACTCTTCAGTGCTCCACTCTATTTCGCACCAGAAGAAATAAACCAAAAAATTTTTTATACAGTTTCTTTTAAAGATCACGCCTTAAGTGGAACATTCATATTCCATACGCCGCCAACCCCTCTTACGACTCCGTGATAAAAGAAAAAAGCTCTCAAACAGCAATTATGCTGGAAAACGTCCATTTTCACGATATTGAGTAATTGCTTTGCGAGCAAGCGCATCTGCGCGTTCATTTTCTGGATGTCCCGCATGCCCTTTTACCCAGTGCCATCTGATAGTATGACGAGAACAAACATCCTCAAGAGCTTGCCATAACTCTCTATTTTTAACAGCTTTTTTTGATACAGTACGCCAATTATTCTTCTTCCATCCTTCAAGCCATAAAGATATACCGTTGCGCACATAAACAGAATCCGTATAAAGATCAACAGAACAAGATTCTTTAAGTGCTTTCAACGCACAAATTGCCGCCATCAGTTCCATTTGATTGTTAGTTGTTTGTACTTCTCCACCATAAAGCTCACGTTCATGACCATTCCAGCGTAAAATTGCTCCCCACCCTCCAACTCCAGGATTACCTGAGCAAGCACCATCTGTATAAATTTCGACGATTTTTTGCTTATTTAACATAAAATTCAAAAACCTAATTCACTTAGCGAATTTACATTACTGAAAAAACAAAGCTTGTGCCAATATTCCCACGGATCTTTCTTAACGACAAAACTACCGGGTGGTGTATTAAACCAATCATAAAGGCGCGTAAGTAAAAAGCGTAAAGCTGCACCACGCACCAAAAAAATAATTGCGTTCAATTCTAAGGGCACCAATGGCCTTATCTTTTGATAATTTTCCAATAGTCCACGTGCTTTGGTAAGGTTATAGGAATGGTCCTGTTCAAAACACCAAGCATTCAAACAGATAGCTAAATCATAAGCCCAAAAATCAGTACAAGCGAAATAGAAGTCTATAATACCAGAAAGACGACGATTCAAAAAAAACACATTATCATTAAATAAATCGGCATGAATAATACCTGTTGGCAAATTCGATGGCCAATTTTTTTCTAAAAAAGCCAACTCAGTATCAATTTTTCTTCCAAACTCTTTAAGCAACGTATCTTCACTTGTTTGGCAACTTTTCCATAATAGTTTCCAATCGACGAGAGAAAGAGTATTCCTACGGTTAAGCGAAAAATCCTGTCCTGCTAAATGCAATTGCGCTAGATTATTACCCACTTCACAGCAATGATATATATCGGCTTGACGAACCCACATTCCTTCCAGAAATGTAATAATAGCAGCAGGACGTCCTGCTAATTCCCCAATTGTTGTCCCATCACTTTGAATTACTGGTTGAGGGCAAGGGATTCCACGTCGCCCTAAGTATTGCATAAGACTACAAAAAAAAGGCAAATCATCTTTTGAAATACGTTTTTCATAAAGCGTTAGAATAAACTTCCCTTCCGTTGTATAAAGCATAAAATTAGAATTCTCGATACCCTCCGCTATGCCTTGATAGGACAGAAGTGAACCTATCGAATAACGTGTCAAAAATGCCTTCAAATCATTCTGATGAATATCAGTATAAACTGCCATTATTTTGCTTTCGTTTTAAGCCTTTTATGTATCATCATTTGCATTTGTTAACGACTCAGTTCGACCATTAACGAAAGCCATATCTTTAGGGGTTAAAATGACATCACGCAATTCCCGATTAACTAAAAATGTCTCCGTTTCTACTGCAGTCTCAGTTAATTCTATTTTAACGTCATAACGCTTACGAAAAGCTGTAATAATTTCATTAACAATAACTTCAGGAGCAGATGCACCAGCTGAGAGACTCACAACAGAAAGTGCTCCAAGACGATCAAAATCAATTTCGTTAACACCTTGCACTAAAATAGCTTGGCGCGCACCAAACCTCTCAGCAACTTCTACTAAACGTCGTGAATTAGAAGAATTTGGTGCACCGACAATTAAAAATAGATCACTTCCCAACGCTGCGGCTTTAACAGCTTCTTGCCGATTCGTTGTAGCATAGCAAATTGATTCAGCTGCCGGTGACTCTAACATAGGAAAACGCCGTTGCAACACATCAAGAATCTCCGCTGTATCTTCAACAGAAAGTGTTGTTTGCGTAACAAATCCCAACTTTTGGGGATCATCTGGTTGATAATGTAAAGCATCCTTTACTGTCTCAATTAATGTAACAGCCCCTTTTTCAAGCTGTCCCATTGTTCCTATTACCTCTGGATGACCAGAATGACCAATCAATATGACATGACGGCCATGCCGTTGATGTCTTATCGCTTGTTTATGAACCTTAGAAACCAAAGGACATGTTGCATCAAGATATAGCAAATTATATCGACGTGCTTCTTCTGGTACGGATTTTGGTACCCCATGGGCAGAAAATACAACGGGTTGACCACGATGCTCTTCTGGAATCTCATCAAGCTCTTCAACAAAAATAGCTCCACGCTGCTGCAAGCCCTCAACTACATAACGATTGTGCACAATCTCATGACGAACATAGACTGGAGCGCCATATTTTTTTAACGCGAGAATAACAATCTGAATCGCACGATCAACCCCAGCACAAAACCCCCGCGGACTACAAAGTCGCATTGTTAAAGGAGAGAATTTTAACATAATTTATCCCTTAATATTTATGCTTTTATTACATACCTCAACATACTATTGCTATATATCAGGCAGGAAAAACAGGCAGAAAAAAATTCTGAAATGTTATCTCCTTTATGGAACAGCATTTTAACCTTTTTTAGGTTAAGGTGGTACTTTATTAAGACACGATTTTCAATTTCCACTGCTTGATTACATCAAATTTAAGAGATGAAAAACCTCCAAACTAGAGATTCAATTAAAAGAGCTCCGAATATAGTAGCCAAATAAAATAACGAAAAGAAAAACGTCTTTTTTGCCATTAAAATAGTTGCATCATGCGTATTGGCTTTCCATAAACGATAGGCAAAATAAATAAAGATCATGCTTAAAATTGTCGAAAAAATACCATAGGAAATTCCCGCAAAACCACTCATAAAAGGTCCAGCGGCGCATATTGCCATAAGGACAGTATAAAATAAAATCTGCTTTTTTGTTGAATATTCACCTCGTACATTAGGCATCATAGGAATACCCGCTGCACCGTAATCAAGAGATGAAAATAAAGAAAGGGACCAAAAATGTGGGGGGGTCCACATAAAAATGATTAAAAACAACAAAAAACTCTCAATATTCACCGTACCCGTTGCTGCAGCCCATCCAATCACAGGTGGGAAGGCTCCAGCTGCACCACCAATAACAATATTTTGTGGCGTTATACGCTTTAGCCAAATTGTATAGACAACGATATAAAAGAAGATTGTGAACGCAAGAAGAAATGCTGCAAGCCAATTAATGAAGTTCCCCATAATCAATACCGCAAGCATAGAAAGAACCATGCCAAAAATAAATGCTTTTCGGGAACTGATTTTACCCATAGGAATAGGACGCTTTTGGGTCCGTTCCATCATGGCATCAATGTCAGCATCATACCACATATTCAGTGCTCCCGCACCGCCACCACCGATTGCAATACATAAAATCGCTAAAAAACCATACAACGGATTGATAGGAACAGGCGATACAAGCAAACCAACCAGAGCCGTAAAAACCACAAGAGACATAACACGTGGCTTTAATAATGTGATATAATCACCAATACCGGATTTTGGTGGCGTTGATTTACCATTCACAACCGATAACTCTCCTGAAACTGACATTCCGCTCAAAGCCCTTTTCCATTTCTATCGTTCAAAAACCAATATTATCTAGCGTATGGAAATGATCAATTAAGACCAATCGTATTTTTGAGAAAATATGAAATACCTCGTTCGCACGTATCCCCTAAAAATAGATGGAAATATTGGCAACAAAAATACATTTTTTCAATCAACATTCTCTCCTACATTACAAATGTATCATAAAAATATATCCTATGGATTAATATATTTTGGTAAATACTGATTTTGTGTTATAGTTTTTATGTGGGGAATTCATTTTTTTATGTAAATCTATGCATGGTTGTGTGTGTTGAGTCGGATAGGATTTTCTGTGATACTTTATAAATTACTTAAAAAAAATTTTTTTATTGGTTCTGTTCTTTACACACTTTATAGTAGTTTTATCAATCATGCATTTGCACAAACACCCTATGCGCAAAATGTCCCTGCTCCACAAACTTATGGTGCATGGACAAAAGTTTGTACTCTACCGCCAGGTACACCTAACATGCAGTGTGAAGTTGTACAAAACGTTCATACACAAGGTCGTCATGATATTACCTTGCGTGTTACATTTTATAAACTTCCTCAAAAGCAAGGTGCTTTGATGCGTGTTTTTGTTCCGATTCGCGTTGAATTACGTCCTGGCGTTGGAATTAAAATTGACGATAAAAATATGGGCAGAATGGAATATCGTCGTTGTCTTGGTGATAATTGTGTTGCTGAAGCCTTTCTTAAAGAAGATATATTGCAGCTCTTTTTAAAAGGAAAAATGGCAACCTATTTTATCTTTACAACTCCTGAACAAGGAATTGGAGGTTTCGTTGACCTTCATGGTCTTGGCGACGCCTATGCAACCTTACCTACATGAATGAAATCGATACACTTTAGACGATTAAAATCTCATTGTATATTTTGAAAGCTTCTTAAATTAGATTAATAAAAATCTTCTAAGTCTCCATAAAAATAGGATAATTCTTATGAAATCGCTGATTGATCATTTTGATATTAATTCCTCTAAAGTGCAATCACTTGTACAGGAAACGCTTCATCATGCTGATGATGGTGAGCTTTACCTTGAGTATACAGAAAGCGAAGCTCTTTTATTTGATAATGGACAGCTTAAAAACGGCTCTTTCCATCAAGATATGGGATTTGGTCTGCGTGTCGTTGCTGGAGAAGCTACCGGATATGCATATTCTAGTGAATTATCAGCTGCTGCACTTAAACGTGCCAGTGAAGCAGCTAAAGCTATTACCTATAATAATCATCCAGGGACTTATAGCATAGCACCTCAACAAACAAACAAAAGACTTTATCAACCGCATAATCCCCTTGATGCTCCATCATTTGAAGAAAAAAGTGCTCTTTTGCAAAAAATTGATGCCTATTTACGTGCTAAAAATGATAAATTGCATCAAGTGACTGCTTCTCTTTCCGGCTCGCTACAACATGTTGAAATTTTACGTGCAGATGGTTATTTGGTTCGTGATATTCGTCCCCTTGTGCGACTTTCTATATCTGTGGTCGTAGCTGAAGGCAATCGACGTGAAAATGGTTTTTATGGATGTGGAGGGCGACAAGCATTTGACAAATTTATTCATGAAGACAATTGGAAAAAAGCTGCGGATGAAGCCTTACGTATGGCTTTAACAAATTTAGAAGCAGAAGCAGCACCTGCAGGGTCTTTTGATGTTGTCTTAGCCAATGGATGGCCTGGCGTTATGCTCCATGAAGCCGTAGGTCATGGTTTAGAAGGTGACTTTAACCGTAAAAAAACATCTGCTTTTGCTGGACTTTTAGGACAACAAGTTGCGGCAAAAGGTGTTACAGTTGTTGATGATGGAACAATTCCACAATGCCGTGGCTCTCTCACTGTCGATGATGAGGGGACCCCTTCAGGATATAACGTTCTTATTGAAGATGGAAAGCTCGTTGGTTTTATGCAAGACAGGCTTAATGCACGGCTTATGGGAGGTAAATCAACTGGAAATGGACGGCGTGAATCTTATGCTCATGTACCAATGCCACGAATGACCAATACAATCATGCTAGGAGGAGATAAAACACCTGAAGAAATCCTTTCTTCACTCAAACATGGTATCTATGCTGTTTCATTTGGTGGAGGACAGGTTGATATTACTTCTGGAAAATTCGTCTTTGAATGTACTGAAGCATACCGAGTCGAAAATGGTAAAATTGGTGCACCAATCAAAGGCGCAACTCTTATTGGAAATGGACCGGATGCTATGAAACGTATTACAATGATTGGCAATGATAGTAAACTTGATAATGGTATCGGTATCTGTGGAAAAGCTGGACAAAATGTCCCTGTTGGTGTTGGGCAACCTCATCTTCGAATCAATAATATGACAATCGGTGGAACTGCGCTTATAAAGGAATAAGCTTTCTCATTCCTTTTCAATATTGCCTCCTCCTCATCTATCACGACCACTTTGTGAGGGGGGAGGTAAAATGCATTGATCTATAAAGATAATCTATCGTTGTTCATATTGAATTAGAACCTTGAATACCATAAGATTCTCTCATTTCAAATTCGTTCCATATTGAATCAATCAAAACCTTTCGTTTGTACGTTACAGGTGGGGGGAGTTATATGAATAAAAACTGTAAAAGACAGGACCAAAGATTTCTCTTATGTCCCCTCTCAAGTACCAAAAGTTGTAGCCACATTGGGAGATGGCAAATATAACACTGGCACCGGCTTGTTCAGACACATCTTCTTCGTAATACATTAGTCTTTTGTGTGGGGTAATTTACCTTTTATATATTCATAATAAAAAGTTTAAAATAAAAAACACTTTCTACATTCAGTGCTCTTAATTCAACGAGAAAAAGGTTATTATTATAGATGAATTTTGGAGAGATTTTATAATAATACTCAAGTAAACTTTTAAAAAAATCTTCATGGCATTAAAAAAATTTTAGGCTAAAGCTTCCAAGCTTTCTTTTTTTTCTTTTTGCTTAAAAAAGCAACAATTTCGACATGTGGTGACCATAAAAATTGATCAATCGGTATGATCTGTTCTATTGTATAACCACTCGCAACAAGAAGAGATAAATCACGAGCAAACGTAACAGGATTGCATGAAATTGCCACTACACATGGGATTGTCGCCTTCGCTAATTCACGCACCTGCTCTTGCGCACCAGCGCGTGGAGGGTCAAAAACAACGCACTCAAAACACTCAAGTTCCTTCCCAGAAAGTGGACGACGAAAGAGATCACGTTTTTCACAAGTTACTGTTTTTAAACCGGTCGCAAAACGTGCTGCCCGATTTAGATTCTCTAACGCTACCCCATCATTCTCAACCGCGTGAACATTTACTTTTTTTGCCATACGCAACGCAAATGTTCCCACTCCGGAAAACAAATCAACAGCATTCTTTGCCTTTTTTAAATGAGATAAAATAATATTACTCATAATATTTTCTGCTTCAAAAGTGGCTTGAAGAAAACCTCCAGGAGGAAGTTCAATACGAACATCTCCAAAGCAAACCAATGGTTTTTCTCGTTCAATCAAAACCTCACCTTCAACAGACAGACGCGTAATTCCACATGAAAGGGCTGCATGCACCATTTTCTGACGAATGTGCTCATCCCGCACAACACACCCATTCAAAGCAACGTCTAAGCCATTTTCAACAGACGTTATCGTAATATGAAACCGTTTGTTATGATTACTTACAAGACCACAAAGAACCTTGATATCATCTAATTTAGACATAATCTCTAAACGTGTGACTGGACATTCCTTGAGGGCGATAACATCATGAGATAAATAACGGTTAAAACCAATAATATGACCTTTCTGAGTGGCAAGCGCTGTTAAAGTAATTCGTCGGCGAGTGTGATGTCCACATTCAATTAAAGGAGAAACAGAGACATCAATCCCATGCCTTTTAAGCGCATCAACAACCAGTTGGCGTTTCCAAGAGCTATAAAAATCGCTACGCCAATGCTGAAGCATGCACCCTCCACAATGCTCAAAATGTTGGCAATTAGCTTCAATACGTTCTGGTGATTTTTCTTCTAATGTAATAAGTTTTCCATATTTCCCACGAAGAGAAACTAGAGCAACCTCTCCTGGTAAAGTAAAAGGAACATAGATAGAGCCATACGGTGTATTTGAAATAGCATAACCGTTAGGTCCGATATGGTCGATTATAACTCTGTTATTCACTCTTTTTTTCCCCGAATAACAAATATTCTATATTGCCATCACCACCTGCTATGGGTGAAGGAAGCAAACCTTTCGCGGTCCACTCTCTTTGAGTGTTTAGCCAATCAAAAAGATCTTCAGCAGTTTGTTTTGCTATTGATGGATTTCTCAATACCCCGCCCTTACCGATAGCTTCTCGACCAATTTCAAATTGTGGCTTTACCAATAAAACCGCTTGAGCTCCTTTCCTAGCTAAAGACAAAACGGGAGGTAATGCAAGTTTGAGAGAAATAAAACTAACATCTGATACTATGAGATCAATTTCCCGACCTTCTAAATGTTTCTGTTTTAAATCTCTAGCATTTAAGCCTTCTAATAAAGTTATCGCACTGTTCCCAAATAAACGTGCATCAAACTGATTATTACCAACATCAACAGCAATAATATGTGCTGCTCCACGCTCTAAAAGAACTTGTGTAAAACCACCTGTCGATGCACCAATATCAATGGCAGTTACTTTATCTGTTATAATCGGAAATGTATCAAGTGCACTGATCAATTTTAACGCCGCACGTGAAACATAATTTTGTGCAGGATCACAAACTACAATGTCTGCGTCATTAGAAATGATTTGCCCAGCTTTAAAAACTATTTCGCCATCAACTTTAATAGTTTGGCGTATAATGGCGTCGCGTACCCGTGAACGCGTCGTAAAAAAGTTTTTTTCAACTAAAAAAACATCAAGCCTTTTCTTAACGCCCATTTCATACTCGAATTTTCTGCATTGTCCGCATTTTTCGTCCTAAAGCAGTAAAGACAGTGTTAATAATACCAACAGCATCAAGTCCAATACGCGCAAGAACTGTCTCTGGTGAACCGTGATTCAAATATTTATCAGGAAGTGTTAATGTGCGAACTTTTAAACCATGCTCCAAAAGCCCTTCTTGTGCCAAAAACTGTAGCAAGTGTGCTCCAAATCCACCCATTGCGCCTTCTTCAATTGTTACCAATACTTCATGTTCACGTGCCAAACGACGCATCAAATCCTTATCCAAAGGTTTAGCAAACCGTGCATCCGCAACCGTGGTAGACAATCCTTCTGCACTTAACGCATCAGCAGCCATCAGCACTTCTGACATCCGCGTTCCAAAACAAACCAAAGCGATCCTATTTCCTTCACGCAGAACACGCCCTTTTCCAATTTCTAATAACTCACCACGTTGCGGTAAATCTATACCAATACCCTCACCACGTGGATAACGAAAAGAAATTGGTCCCTGATCATAAGCTGCAGCTGTACGCACCATATGCATCAGTTCAAGCTCATCAGAAGGCGCCATAACAACAAATTCAGGAAGAGTGGTCAAAAAAACAATATCAAAACTGCCAGCGTGCGTCGCACCATCTGCACCCACAAAACCTGCTCGATCAATCGCAAAACGCACCGGTAACTTTTGAATCGACACATCGTGAATAATCTGATCATAAGCGCGCTGTAAAAAAGTGGAATAAATCGCGACAAAAGGCTTGTAGCCTTCACAAGCAATGCCGGCAGCAAAAGTTACGGCATGCTGCTCAGCAATACCAACATCAAACATTCTTTCAGGAAATTTTTCAGCGAAAGAATCAAGACCCGTTCCTGTTGGCATTGCCGCTGTTATGCCAACAATCTTATCATCATGGTGAGCTTCTTCTATTAAAGCTTTAGAAAATACCTTGGTATAGGGTAGAATATTACTTGATGCTTTAACCTGTTTTCCTGTCGTGACATCAAAACGATTAACCCCATGATATTTATCAGATGAGGCTTCTGCAGGTGGATATCCCTTTCCCTTATGTGTGACAATATGCACCAAAACAGGACCATCAGGATATTCACGAACATTTTTCAAAACAGGCAATAAATGCCCTAAATTGTGACCATCTATTGGTCCAACATAGTAGAAACCAAGCTCATCAAATAAAGTTCCCCCAACCAAAAGGCCACGCGCAAATTCCTCTGAACGACGTGCCTTATCCAAAAAAAACTTTGGCAATTTTTCGCTCAACATCTTTACGCGTTCACGCAAATGACGATAAGAAGGACGAGATACTAATCGTGCAAGATGTGCACTCATAGCACCTGTAGGTGGTGCGATAGACATATCGTTATCATTAAGAACAACAATCAAGCGGGCATCCAAAGCACCAGCGTTGTTCATTGCTTCATAAGCCATGCCCGCAGACATTGCACCATCACCAATGACAGCTATGATATTACGTCTTGTCTCTGCTTTCAAAGCACTTGCCACCGCCATACCAAGCCCCGCTGAAATAGAAGTAGACGAATGACCCGCTCCAAATGGATCATACACACTTTCTGAACGTTTTGTAAAACCTGATAATCCACCCTCTTGACGTAATGTGCGAATTTTTTCTCTACGCCCCGTTAAAATCTTGTGTGGATAGGTTTGATGACCAACATCCCAAATAATCCTATCCTCTGGTGTATTAAAAATATAATGTAATGCAACAGTGAGCTCAACAACACCAAGTCCCGCCCCAAGATGACCACCTGTTACAGATACCGCATCAATTGTTGCGGTCCGCAACTCATCAGCCAACTGTACCAAATCAGACTCAGGCAATGCCCGCAAATCTTGCGGAAAACAAACACGGTCAAGTAATGGTGTTAAGACCTGAGACAAAAAAAAACCTTTCTATTATCTTAACTCAAAAAAACGCAACGATAAAATATATCTTCTCTACTCTTATTTACAGTTTGCATCTTTTTTACTGAAAAATATTCTTTCCTATTTAAGATAAGCTATAATTTCCTCATTTTTAACTTATTTTATAAAAAAGAAATCAATAAATTTAATTTTCTATAAAAAAGGTTATTATATCTCCTAGTTTCATAATAAATATCCAAAATATTTAATATTATTCAGGATCAAGTGGCTCTACACCTTCTGGAGAACCTCCCTCTGAAAACTGAATTTTCTCAACTTTAGCTTCAGCTACTTTCAAGAGTTTCTCGCAATGCTTTTTAAGAGCCTCACCACGCTCATAAATATCAATTGATTGTTCTAAAGGAACATCACCGCGTTCCAAATTCTCAACAATCACTTCAAGCTGCTTAAGTGCTTCCTCAAAACTTAACGCTGTAATATCCCCCTTTTTTATCTCTTGTTTCATGCAACCCTCACAAGATATCGGTTTTGGATATACGAATCCCAAAACCTTCTAAACCTACATAATGACGCTCTTTATAAGCGTAAACAATAACAGAACTAATTCCTAAATGTTTCAAAATTTGTGACCCTAAACCAATTTGGCGCCATTCTTCTTCGCGCTCAATTGCCTGTACATGGTTTTCTGAACCTTCTTTTGCCATTTCCTGGATGCTAATAGCTGGTTGGTGACCAACACCAACCGATCCTTCACGCAAATAAACAAAAACACCACGTTTTTCCTTTTCCATCATACGCCGCATGATAGCGGTAATATCTGATGATTGACCAAAAACATCATTCATAATGTTTTCACGATGCAAACGCACCGGAATATCCTCACCATCACGAATATCACCAAAAATGATTGCAACATGCTGAACTGCTTCCCACGGAAGTTGATAACTCTGAACAATAGCAGGTCCTACCGGTGTTTCAATATGCATTTCTCCAACATGCCTGATTAACATTTCCTTACGCTGACGATAAGCAATTAAATCTGCAACCGTTATCATATGCAATCGATTATCTTGGGCAAATTTTGTAACTTCATCTCCGTGTTTAACGCTGCCATCATCATTGACCAATTCGCCAATAACACCAACTGGCGGCAAACCAGCTAATTTACATAAATCGACAGCCGCCTCCGTGTGACCTGAACGCATAAGAACCCCCCCTTCATGCGCAATCAAAGGGAAAATGTGTCCTGGACGAACGAAATCATGAGCACTGGCATTTGGATTAGCAAGATTACGAACTGCCAATGTGCGATCGTGCGCGGAAATCCCCGTCGTTATCCCATGTTTAAAATCCACAGTAACAGTAAATTGAGTCCTGTGCGCTGAATTATTATCTGGCACCATAGGAGCAAGATGAAATCGTTGCGCTTCTTCTTTTGGCATAGGAGCACAAACAATTCCTGTTGTGTGGCGAATGATAAACGCCATCTTTTCCTCTGTACAATGGACAGCGGCAACAGTTAAATCACCCTCGTTTTCACGGCCATCATCATCCGTAACCACAACAATTTCACCGCGTTCAAAAGCTCGAAGCGCAGAAATAATTTTCTTCTGATCATAAGTCATCACTTACCTTTCCAATCAACCCACCTGACCGCGATGCCTTAAATAATGATCAGCAAGAGCACAAGCGACCATCGCTTCACCAACAGGAACAGCACGAATTCCAACACACGGATCATGGCGTCCCTTCGTTATAACATCTACATTGTTACCATCAACATCAATTGAACGACGTGGAATCAAAATTGATGAAGTAGGTTTCACGGCAAAACGTGCAATAATTGGCTGTCCGCTCGATATTCCACCTAAAATACCACCAGCATGATTGGAAAGAAAGAGTGGTTCTCCATCACTTCCCATCCGCATTTCATCTGCATTTTCTTCTCCCCTCAAGCGAGCTGCTGCAAAACCATCACCAATTTCAACCCCTTTAACTGCATTAATTGACATGAGTAATGATGCAATATCCTGATCAAGTTTTGCGTAAATAGGTGCTCCTAAACCCGCCGGAACATTTTCTGCAATAATCTCAACAACAGCACCAACAGATGAACCATCTTTACGGAGTTTATTGATATAATCACTAAAAACAGGCACCATCTCTGCATCAGGTATAAAAAAAGGATTGTTATCAACCTCTGACCAATCCCAACGATCGCGATTAATAGTATGAGGACCAATAGCTATCACAGCGCCCCGTACAATCAGGCTAGGAACGATTTTACGCGCAAGAGCACCTGCCGCAACGCGTGCTGCCGTCTCACGTGCTGAAGCACGCCCTCCACCTCGAAAATCACGAATGCCATATTTAACATCATAAGTATAGTCCGCATGACTTGGACGATACTGATGAACAATGGAGCTATAATCTTTCGAGCGTTGATCTGTGTTTCGAATAAACAGAGAAATTGGCGTACCCGTTGTCACCAATGTCGTGCCATCATCTTGAACAATAACCCCTGAAAGAACCTCTACTTGATCTGATTCTTGGCGCTGCGTTGTATATTTTGATTGTCCTGGTTTGCGTTTATCAAGATAAGCTTGAACTTCTGCAAGAGTAAAAATGATTCCAGGTGGACAACCATCAATGACACAACCAAGAGCAGCACCATGACTTTCACCCCATGTTGTTACACGAAACAAATGACCAAATGTATTATGCGACATGAAAAAAGATCCGTTTCTCTGTCAAATATATACAACGACAACGTATGTTGTGTGCTATATATAAGGTAGCTCTTTGCTCCAAAATACTCTTAGCCACTTTGAATTTGGTCAAATTACTGTTGTTCAATAAAATCCTATAAACCAAACTTTATTCTTTAACGACAGAAATGTCTGGTGCATCAACTGCTTTCATACCTATGATATTATAACCCGAATCGACATGATGGACTTCACCAGTAACAGAACGAGACAAATCTGAAAGAAAATAAAGCGCAGAATCACCAACCTCTTCAATTGTTACCGTACGACGTAATGGAGCATTATATTCATTCCATTTTAAAATATAACGAAAATCACCAATACCAGAAGCCGCTAGCGTTTTAATTGGTCCAGCAGATATAGCATTAACACGAATATTTTGAGGACCTAAATCTACCGCTAAATATTTCACGCTCGCTTCAAGAGCTGCTTTGGCAACCCCCATTACATTATAATTGGGAACAACCTTTTCTGCACCATAATAAGTCAGTGTCAAAATTGAACCACCATCTGGCATCAATTTCTCTGCACGCTTCGTGAGAGCTGTTAGGGAATAAACGGAAATATTCATGGTCATCATAAAATTTGATTCGCTGATATCAATATAACGACCACTTAATTCATCCTTATCAGAAAAACCAATAGCATGAACTAAAAAATCGAGTTTTCCCCATTTCTTCTCTATTTCTCTAAAGACCGTATCAATAGAGACACTGTCAGAAACATCACAATGTCCACAAACAAACCCCTTTAATTCTTCAGCCAAAGGCTCAACACGCTTTTTCATTGCTTCACCCTGATAGGTAAAAGCAAGCTCTGCCCCTGCGCCACTTGCCGCTTTAGCGATTCCCCAAGCGATGGAGCGATTATTGGCCAACCCCAAAATTAAACCACGCTTACCGTACAATAAACCATTACCCTTAGCCATCAGCACTGCCCCATTGTTACTTAAAATTAATATTATTCATCTGCCTATGACACAGGTCAACTTTTTCTTCAAGCAATTGGTTTAAAATCAAACAAAAACTACGCTTTTATATATAAAAAAATTTTAAAATTAATCTTGTTGCATTTGCAAAAACTGTTCTAGCGCGGCATTTTCACCTTCCGGTAACATAATCCGAACATGCACATAAAGATCATCTCTTGTACCATTTTTTAAACGAAGCCCTTTCCCTTTCAACCGTAAAACGCGATCAGAACTTGACCAAGCAGGAATCGTTAAAACCACACGTCCCTCCAACGTCTCAACTTCTTCTTTTGCTCCCAAAACAGCATGTTTAAGAGAAACTGGTAAATCAAGATGGAGTGCTCTTCCTTCAACCCGAAAATGAGGATGTTTTTGAATCTGAATGGTTATCAACGCATCTCCTGCTTGCCCAAGAGGTACCTCTTCTCCCTGACCTTTTAATCGAATAGTCTGTCCGTCTTCAATATAATCTGGAAGTTTAATTTTTAACTTTTTTCCATTTGGAAAAACAGCTTCCACCTTTTCTGCGCCAACCATCTGCTCTAATGTTACAGCAAGATTAGCACGAACATGTGCTCCTTGTTGGGGACGGTTATAGTGTGTGGAATTCGAAAAGCTACCACCTCCTCCAAACAGATCCCGAAAAATATCACTTGCATCAAAACCTGCACCACCTGAAGAGGAAAAATCAAATCCCTTTGCTCTTCCTGAAAAGGGATTTTGTTTATTGCTAAAATTTTCACCAGTACTATAGGCTTGATAAAGCGGTTTTCCTTCCATATCAATTTCACCGCGGTCAAATTGTGCCTTTTTATCCTTATCACCTATAATTTCATAAGCTTGATTAATTTCAGCAAATTTTTCTTTAGCCTTTGTATCATCTTTATTATGGTCTGGATGATACTTCTTTGCTAATCTTCTAAATGCCGATTTAATCTCTTGCGATTTTGCGGTACGTGCCACACCCAAAATCGTGTAGGGATCACGCATATTGCCCTCTTTTCAATTTTTTCGTTTTTAAAATATCAACTGATCCGTTGTTCAATATCCCTTATATCTTCATCAGTCTATTCTAGAGAATAATTTCTTCTTTCCTCTTTATATGTCTATCAATAAACTAAAATACCAGATAAAATGAGACATTTATTTAATATAGCTCATTGTAGTCTATGCTAAAGTAAAAATGATTAAACTATCATAGAAATACACAATAGCATTGGCTTTTTGAAAATAAGAAAAAATAGTACTGTAACTTTTTGATGGTAAAGTAAATGAGAAAATGCCTCACCCATGCTCACTGATATTTGGAGAAACTATGAGCAACAAAATACCAACAGATGATCATTTTATGAAAATGCAAAAACCTTTTGAACTTTTCGCAAAGTGGCTTGAAGAGGCAACGATAAGTGAAATAAATGATCCAAATGCTATGGCATTAGCAACAGTTGACGAAACAGGACTCCCTAATGTTCGTATGGTTCTCCTCAAAGACTACAGTCCCCAAGGCTTCGTCTTCTATACCAATTATGAAAGCTGTAAAGGACAAGAAATTTTAAAATCAATGAAAGCATCCTTAGGTTTTCATTGGAAATCACTCCGTCGTCAGGTCAGAATTAGAGGAATTGTTGAAAAAGTAAGTCAACAGGAAGCCGATGCCTATTTCCAATCGCGACCACGTGGTAGTCGAATTGGTGCATGGGCATCTAAACAATCTCAACCTTTAGACAATCGTTTTGTGCTCGAAAAAGCAATTGCTCAATATACTGCGCGTTATGCTCTAGGCAATATTCCACGACCACCTTATTGGTCTGGATTTCGTGTTAAACCCCTTTCTATAGAGTTCTGGTGCGATCGCCCATTTCGTTTACATGATCGTCTGCTTTTTACACGCGATTGTGTTGAACACAGCGATTGGAAAAGACAAAAACTTTATCCCTAATCCTTCAAACTTCATCGTTATAAAGATTTTTTCTTCCCAACAGTTAAACAAATATTTTTTATTTGAAAAATTCTAAAAGAAGATGATTCATTTTATTTAAATAGAAGAATTTCATTTTCACTGTAAAAGTTCATTGGTAATATTTCCTACTGTATCGCTTAAAACAGATTAGCAACAAGCTAATTTAAAAGAAAATACTGTATTCAGCAGAAACTATGATTTTAGCTAACTTATTTTTAGACAGCAGGATAAAATATCGTCCATATACCCCCAAATACCAAACCAGCAAAAATCACAAAACCAATAAGCGAATTAGATTTGAAAAGCCTGAGGCATTGTGAACTGTCATCTATATCAATGACTTTAATTTGAATAAACATATGGATGCTTGCCATAAAAATCCCCAAAAAGCTAAGAACAGGGACTCCAGCTAAATAAAATGCTAGACTAACAAACACCACAAAACCACCATACAAAAATACTAAAGCACGCTTGGTTCCTTTACCAAAGAGAAGAGCCGTAGAACGAACACCAACAGTAGCATCATCTTCTTTATCTTGATGTGCATAGATTGTATCGTATCCTATGGTCCACAAGATTGATCCCACATAAAGCAAGATTGGTGCCCAGCTTAAACTTCCAAAGACAACAGCCCACCCCATTAATGCCCCCCAATTAAACGCAACGCCTAAAAAAAACTGCGGCCAATATGTTACGCGTTTCATAAAAGGATAAAATGCAACAGCTATCAATGACGAAATACCTAGAAAAAAACTAAACCTATTAAATTGTGATAAAATGACTAAACCAACCAAACATTGTATAAGTATAAAAACTCTTGCTTGAAACCGACTCACATGACCTGTCGGCAATGGACGAGAACGTGTCCTTTCTACCTGAGCATCAATTTTATGGTCAATAAGATCATTCCAAGTACATCCTGCCCCTCGCATAGCAATAGATCCCAGAAAAAAAAGAAAAAGATACCAAACCCAATGAAGAAACATTGATAAAAGAGTATCGTAATGCATGTTATAAGAGAAAAAAGCCATTGTTGTTGACCAAAAACAAGGCCACATCAACAATTGCCATCCGATAGGCCGATCCCAACGCGCCAATTGCGCATAAAACCATAAAGAACAGGGAAGAAAATTGTAGACCCATTGTTTGGAAGATGCATCCATAACCCGTCCCTGACTCTCACAGGATTGAACATGCGCGATATTTTTATTTTTTTTCATCAAATGATTTACCTTTGGTCTTGCGATAGAGACATTTCATTCTTATGAGAAGGAGATAAGATTAATCATCTTTTATGAGAGGAGCAAGCAATGAATATTCTTCTTATTGGCTCAGGTGGACGAGAACATGCTTTAGCATGGAAAATAGCAGCATCACCACTGCTAACAAAGTTATATTGTGCTCCTGGAAACCCTGCAACAACAGAATTTGGTGAAAATATTAATTTAGACATTGATGACCATCCCCTTGTTATTGATTTTTGTAAAAAACATTCTATTGATCTTGTGATTGTAGGACCAGAAGCACCATTGGTTGCGGGTATAACAGACTCTCTTAATAGCGCTAACATCTGTGTATTTGGTCCTACTCAAAAAGCTGCTCAACTAGAAGGTTCAAAAGCTTTTACGAAAGATTTATGTCGTAAGAATAACATTCCTACAGGAAGTTACCAATGCTTTAATGATGCTTCTAAAGCTAAAGCTTACATTCATCAACAAGGTGTTCCCATTGTTATTAAAGCTGATGGCTTAGCAGCTGGCAAAGGTGTCGTGGTTGCAACAACTATGGAAGAAGCATTTAACGCAGTCGATGCCTGCTTCAAAAGTGCATTTGGAGATGCAGGAAATAAAATTGTTGTAGAATCTTTTCTTGAAGGTGAAGAAGCAAGCTTCTTCTGCCTTTGTGATGGTAAAGTTGCTCTTCCTTTTGGATCTGCTCAAGATCATAAACGTGTAGGTGATGGGGATATTGGAGCAAACACCGGTGGTATGGGTGCTTATTCACCAGCGCCCATCATGACCCAAGATATAGTGAATCGTACCCTCAAAGAAATTGTTGAACCAGCTTTAAAAAGCATGAAAGAAATGGGTGCCCCCTTTAAAGGTATTCTCTTCGTCGGATTAATGATAACGCAAAAAGGACCCGAATTAATTGAATTTAACGTACGATTCGGTGATCCTGAATGTCAAGTTTTAATGATGCGCCTCAAAGATGACATCTTGCCAATTTTTCTTGCTGCAGCTCAAGGAAAACTTGAAAATAAGCCTCTTCAGTGGTCTGAAAAAACTGCTCTCACCGTTGTTATGGCTGCTAATGGTTATCCAGACTCTCCCCAAAAAGGTACTGTTATCCGTAACGTTGATAAAGTAAACAATCTTCCCAATGTGAAAGTTTTTCAAGCTGGTACAGTATTGTGTGATGGAGAACTCATTGCAAATGGTGGACGTGTTCTCAATATAACAGCAACAGGAAAAACGATTATGCACGCACAAAAACGTGCTTATGAAGCTGTTGATTGTATTGATTGGCCAGAAGGTTTTGTTCGTCGTGATATCGGATGGAGAGCCATTGCGCGAGAAAACTAAATTCTTTGAATATTCTTTTTTACGATTTGATTATTTTATATAAGAGCATGATACACAAATTTTCTTACTGTTTTACGTTGACTATAATTTTGAAAAAATGAGTGTGCTTTCCTTTGAACAATCAAATATTGTAAATAGGATATCTACTCATGATAAAATAGGAAATTTTTCTGAATATGACACTGTAATATAAACTGATCATTTTACTGTTGTATTTACTTTAAACGTATTTTCTCATCACTTTTATAAACACTTTCTTTCTTATAAAACCCTGAAGAAAAACATATATAGTATCATTTCTTTTATTTATTACGTTTTTTAATGAAATTCCGCTTTTACGAAAAATAAAATGCCAAAAAAAGATCTTGATGTTATTCACGTACAAATTCTTAAACAATATCTCTCATGCTCGTCGCTCCCATTTTACGATACTACCTGCAAATAGTATAAACCCATTCTGCCATCTTTCTGGAATAAAGATAAAAACCGATACTATTATTGTATTTTCCAACTCTCAATATTATGATAACCCTTTCTATCTAAATGCTTTATCAGAGAGTGTTTACTCTTTTTTAATGATTTTTATCCACACTCTAACCCTTCTTATAACGTGCAAAAAAATGATTTTGATTATAGGAGAGAGATGAAGTAAGAATATTTTGCAATATTCAAAGCTCTCATTCAACATAGAGAAATGATTTATAAAAAAAGTAAAAAACACTTCCAGCAATCTGCTCGCGTTTTAATGATGTGGCGAAAACTAAAAATTACACCGCCAAAAAACGGTTTCTATTGTTATGAAAGCCGTTTTACCTCTCCGAGAAAAGCGTTTAACATAACCGATTCCTGCTGCCAATATATGGTGTCAAAAAATTCTCATTTACAATCATTGATTTCCTCTTTGCCTTAAAGAACCAGAAATCACACCAAATCCCATCTGTAAACGTCTGGATTCTCATTGAGCAGGTTCCTCTTGATTCCCACTCATATGCTTCAATTACACAAAGATCGGCAAGCAAACTTAAGAATATTCGCCATATCCTCTAAAAATACTTCATGTGTGAAGTTTACATGCCTTATACTACCGCCCCAAACAACGATGTTTTACGGCACAACAAGATAAATGCTTACGGTAGTACAAAAATGAATGCATATTAATATTACTGGAGTGCAACTCGATTCGCAATCACCAAACGCAAGCCTAACGGATTACTATAACGAAGTAAGAAACGCTTTTGTTTAGAATGTGCTGTTGTACCAAAAAAACGATGTAAATCAGAACGATCTTTTACAACCAGAATGCGATTATCTTCATTGATCATAAGCATGGGGAGGCCATAAGTATCCGCCCATAATCGCCAATCCAGAAGAACATTATTCAAATCTCTGGAAACCAAAAGCGGTATACAAGCTTCCTCATCAGCATGAAGTAATTCTAGTGCAACAGCTCTTTCTCCTGAACGCGTTTTTACGGTACGTGCTGCAATTCCTTGGAAATGATAAGGGGGTATTAAATGCGATAAGCTTGAAGGCATATCCGTTTTAAAAGAAACACCACGCTCATTTAATGAACAAATAACCTGATTACCCGTTTTGGATGAAAAATATGTCGTCGTTTGTGGCAAATGGCACGGATCTAACCGAAATTCAAGCACCGCTTTTGCCTGATTAAAGCATTGATTAGCCATATACATTATCCCAATTTATCTTAAATAAGATACACCCTTTAGCAGCTTTTTCTCATTGGATTATTAAAAGTTTGAATAAAAAACAACTGGTTTCTTTTTTGGTTATTAAAATCTAAACAAAAATACATGATCACTATTCTTGAATTATAATACTTTTCCGGGATTCATTATCCCTAAAGGATCGAGTGTTTTTTTAATCCCTTGCATAATATCCAATGCGACAGGCGATTTAAAAGAACGAAGTTCTTCGCGCTTAAGTTGACCAATTCCATGCTCAGCAGAAAATGCACCTCTATAGTCCATAACTAAACTATGAATGCGATGATTCATTTTTGACCATAACTGCAAGAACACCGTCGTATCAGCTCCTACAGGTTGTGTAATATTATAATGTAAATTTCCATCGCCCATGTGTCCAAAACAAATCACCCGTGCTCCTGGAGCAATATCTTCAACAATAAGTGCTGCCTCAGCAATAAAATCAGGAATAGAAGCAAGTGGAACCGCAATATCATGCTTAATGGACCCTCCTGCTAACTTTTGTGCATAGGATATACTTTCACGCAACTGCCAAAAAAAATCTTGCTGTTTTAAAGATTGTGCAACAATTGCATCTTCTATCACCACATTCTTTAAAGCTTCTTCTAAAATAATACTCAGTACTGATAACGCCTCATCATTGCCTTGCAAAGATGAAATGTTCATTAATACATACCATTCATGCTTCCGCTGGAGAGGAGGCTTCTCACACATCTTATAATCTAAAGCCATTTGCAAACTGAGATTTCCCATAAGCTCAAAACCTGTCAACATCCCTCCTCCATATTCTTGAGCCAGAGATAAAAATTCTAAAGCCTTCGCCGGACTATATAATCCCACCAAAGCAACAGCTTTTCCTTTTATTTTTGGAAACATCTTCAAAACGGCTGCGGTTATAACACCCAATGTGCCTTCTGCACCAATAAAAAGATTTTTCAAATCGTAACCGCTATTATCTTTTTTAACAAAACGCAAATCATCTAAAATACGGCCATCCGGTAAAACAACTTCCAAACCAAGACAAAGATCACGCATATTGCCATAGGCTAAAACAGCTGTCCCTCCAGCATTCGACGAAAGATTTCCTCCTACTTGACAAGAACCTTCAGATGCCAAAGAAAGAGGGAAAAAACGACCTGATTCATCCACTTTTTTCTGTAAATCCTGTAAAATAACACCAGCCTCTACAACAATAAAATTTCCCTCAAGATTTATAGTTCTAATCTTATTTAATCGTTCCATGGATAAAAGAACGCTCCCTCCTCTTTCATCTGGTTGTTGTCCCCCCACAAGCCCTGTATTTCCACCCTGTGGCACAATCGGTGTGCGTGTTTTGCTCGCTAGCTGCATAATCAATGAGACCTCTGCGCAAGAAGATGGACGTAAAAGTAAAGGTGTTTTTCCATGAAAAAGGCCACGCTCTTCAAGCAAATACGGTGCAATCAACGCTTGATCTGTTATAGCATGCTTAGCACCAACAATTTCTCTAAACCCCTCAATTAACTTCTGCTCCATGTTTGTTTCTCCTTTGGAGCCGCAGCCCGTATAAGACGATCATTGATCGCCTCCCCTAATCCGTATGATGGAATAGGTTCTACTGCGATACATCTCACTTTAAATGAATCTAATTCCTTCATATATTGAAATAAATGAAAGGCTGCCTCTTCCAACTTTCCATCTTCGCTAAGATTTAAAATAGAAACGGCATTTTCAGCCCCCATAACGCGCTTTGAACCAAATGCTAAAAGCGCTTCACCATTTTCCACCTTTTCTACATTCAAACGAATCGTGGCATTGGGAGCATAATGCGACTTTAACATCCCTGGAGCTTCAATCGCCGCCCTTTGATCTATCCGTTTTAAAGACTTCCCCACAACTTCTTCAATTTTATCAGCCGCAAGCCCCCCTGGACGCAAAAGATAAATATTTTCATCACAAATCTTAATGATCGTTGATTCAAGCCCTATTTTAGCGGGTCCTCCGTCCAATATCAAAGGAACAGATTCCCCCAAAGATGCAAAAACAGCCTCAGCTGAAGTAGGGCTAAGACGCCCCGACTGATTCGCACTAGGAGCAGCAAGTGGTCGGCCAAAATGTTGTACTACTTCCGCAAAACGACTGTCTGGAAAACGAACAGCCAAGGTATTCAAACCAGAGGTTGTTAAAGGATGGATATTATGCTGTTCCTTTAAAGGCAAAACCAATGTCAAAGGCCCTGGCCAAAATTCCTCCATTAATTGGCGTGAAAGAAAGTCAATCTTCACATAACGTTCCGCCATTTCGATGCCGCTGACATGCACAATAAGAGGATTAATTTGTGGACGACTCTTTGTAGAAAAAATAGAAGAAATTGCCCTCCCATTGGTTGCATCGCCCGCTAATCCATAAACAGTTTCCGTTGGTAACGCTACTAACTTCCCTTGTTTAAGAAGCGCTATTGCCTCTCTTATCGAAGCACTATTAAGTGGTAGAATCGTCATGACACATCATTTCTATAACACATCTTTTAGTGGTGCAAAACTATAACGATGTAATCCTATAATTGGTCCATATTTATTAAGAGCTGTACGATGCGCTAGCGTTGCATAACCTACATGCTTCTCTAAACCATACCTTTTATAAACTTGTCCTGCACATTCCATCATCCGGTCACGCGTTACTTTCGCAATAATAGATGCGGCTGCAATTGAAACCGAACGCTGATCGCCCTTAATCAACGCCATTGCAGGACAGGACAACTCAGAAGGAATATCACGTCCATCAACAAGGACATAGTGGGCTGGAATAGCTAACCCTATAATACAGCGACGCATTGCTTCTAAAGTTGCTTTTCTAATATTAGATTGATCAATTGTACGAGCACAAAGACTAGCGACTGAAACCGCTAATGCACTTTGCAAAATTTCATGATAAAGTCTATCTCGTTGGAGAAAAGAAAGTTTTTTTGAATCATTTAACCCATTAGGAATATGGTCTTTATCCAAGATAACTGCTGCCGTTACCACAGGTCCAGCGAGAGGCCCCCGTCCTACTTCATCAACACCTGCTATCTGAAAAAAACCCTGTTTTTGCAAATCCAATTCGCACGAAAAATTTGGTTGAAGCGGAAAATTAAACATCTTTGATAAATCACAAATACAACAAACATACATTTATTTCTGTAGCCTGATCATTTTTTGCAAGCATTACAGTTTTAAATGGCTCTCCAAACATTCTGCAAATTCTTGCACAAAAGATAAAAAACCCATTTCTTTGGTTCTCCTCTTTCATTGTGTATAATAAAATCATGACGAAATAAAAGCTTTTATATTTATTTATCAGATATTTCCTAAAGTCATGATAGATTTTACAAACCAATTTGGGTGCATTGATTTGATAAAAAGAGCTGCTTGTTGCGCTGTTTGTTTATTTTTAAAAATGCCAAAGCAAGTTGCTCCCGTTCCAGACATACGGGAAAAAAGAGCCCCACATTCATCTAATATAGATAACACTTCAGCTAACTGAGGTGCTATTTTTAATGCAGAAGAAAAAAGATCATTACGCGTTTCTTGTAAAGCTTCAACCAATGAATCAACACTCTTTAAAGCGTCTGTATTAATTTTTAAAGAAGGATTATGACGCTTCTCTAACGCTTTAAAAACAGTTTGTGTTGAAATCTCTTGTCCATGATTAACCAATACTATTGCAAGAGAACAGGCTCTTTTTAGTTGTATCATCTCTTGACCAATTCCTTTGACCAAAAGCGGCTGCCGATATTCTAATGCATAAAGGCACATGGGAACATCAGCACCAAGAACTAAGCTCATTTTTGCTAATTCTTCGTAAGAGCAATCAAGATTCCACTGTTGACGCAACATGCTTATAACCCCAGCTGCATCACCTGAGCCACCACCAATGCCTGAAGCAACAGGTAATGTTTTTACAAGCCGAAAAAAAGCAGGTTGAGCACATTCAGGAAAAGTCTTATGCATAAAATCCCGTGCGCGAATAACCAAATTATCTAAATGAGACACAAGTCCTTTTGCAAACGGTCCCGTCAAAACAAACTGATTATTTTCGCAAGGTGCATAGTGTAGACAATCACCGCTAAGACTAAAATAAACCAAACTTTCTATTAAATGATACCCATCAGCACGTTGCCCCACAACATGTAGAGCTAAATTCAATTTAATAGGCGTAAATAAATAGGAATGTCTTTGGAACGAAGCTTGCACATTTGATATCATATGACGTAATATTCACCTACATAGGGCTCTTTTACAAATTCCCCCTTTTATCCATACTTTTGTTAGCACAAACCCTATAAACAGCTTGGAATATTCTTAATCGTTTTCTAAACAAAAAATAAATATAAAGAACACTCATACAAAATAAACGACATGTTCTCACTCGCATCATTTCAAGCCTTTTTTCTTCTAGAATCTGTTTTTAGATAAAAATCTCTCTGGCTTAAATGATCCTTTCCATTACAAACCATAACGCTGCCAAAGTGCTCGCTCTTCTGCTGCCATCAATGCACTGTCAATGACTGTATAAACCGTATGTGCCGTCACTCCTGAAGGCGTTTTAGGTCCTAAAAAACTTTTTGGAGGCATAATAAGTCGAAGTTTTGCATCATTACCAAAGCGCTCCTTAATAACAGAACCTACATCATTCAATCCATCAACCAGACCAAGCTCAACGCTTTGTTTTCCACTCCAAAACATTCCTGTAAAGAGATTCGAATCATCTGATAATTTTTCAGCACGCCGTTCTTTAACCAAATCGATAAAAGTTTGATGCACTTCAAGTTGGAGAGATTTCAAATGCTCAATATCCGCCTTTTTTTCTGGCTGAAATGGATCTAATGTAACTTTGTTCTTTCCTGCTGTGTATACACGCCGTTCGATACCAATTTTCTTCAAAAGTTCAGGAAAACCAAAGGAAGCTGAAACCACTCCAATGGAACCAACAATTGAAGAAGGATCTGCAAAAATTTCATCCCCCGCACAAGCAATCATATAACCACCGGATGCTGCAATATCTTCAATAAACACAAGAACCTTTTTATTTTTTTCTTCTGACAAGTCACGAATGCGCTTGAAGATAAGACGCGATTGTACAGGTGAACCACCAGGAGAATTAATAATAAGTGCAACAGCCGGTGACTTTTTGTATGCGAAAGCCTTCTCTAAAAGATTTGCACACCTACTGAGGGAAAGGGTACGAGATATAGACGCTGATGAATCCATAATTGCTCCTTGAAGGCGCACCACAGGAATTTCAAGTTTATCGGAAGAAAAACGGCGTGGAATAAAACTTTTAATAACATCCATCAAAACAAAATCTCCTTATAAATTAAGAACAATTAAATAGGAAAGGACAACAAAAAGGAAGAACGCTATAATATCCAAAAGCGCCAATCAATCCCCACATTACTAGCAGAAATATAACTTCACCCAAAGTCAAGCCTCCCTAATAACAAAGTTTGGACTTTAAATAATAAACTAAAAAACACAAGATACTATTAGAAAAGTTCCCACAAACTTATATATCCATTATTAATTGCATCAACTCGGGGTGAAAAAGTATGGTCATTACCTTCATGTATAACCAATGCCGGTAAAATAGATAAAGCTGCTCTGCTTCCTCGTTTTGCGTAAAATAAAAGACGAATTGCTGCTGTTTTGGCACGTGCTTGCACAGGAATTATACAAATACCACCAAAACGCCCTTCTAAAGCACGTAAGATATCTGTCAGCGATTGTGGACGCGCAATGAGCCCTAAGTATCCACCTGGCTTAACAATGGCTGCTGCACTCCGCAACCAGTTATCAAACATCGCTTCAGACATAACATGTGCTTCAGATTTTTGTTTATCAGGTGTCTTGCGATCAGTAGGATTATTAAAAGGTGGATTCATAATCGCAAAATCAAAGCTATTATCTATCAAACCTGCTTTTATACGGGCGTTCCCTTTGAAGGTAACATCTGCTTCTAGCAAACAAACTCGGCTAGCAAATTGTTTATTTTGTTTTAGCATAAGCGTTTTTTGAGCGTAAGATACCATAAAAGCTGAACGTTCAACTAAGGTAACATGAACTTTCAGACAACGCGAAGCAACAGCCAACCCTGCAGCTCCAGCACCTGCACCTAAATCAACAACCTTGCCCTTTAAATTACTTGGAACCAAACTAGCTAATAACATCGCATCTATTCCAGAACGATGACCATATTTATGGGGTTGCACCAAATAAAACTTCCCGCGGTGAAAACTGTCAATTGTTTCACCACTCTGATTCGTTATTTTATCCATTTAAAAGCCTAATGTTCACCTTTATAAACTGCATTTTTGCCATTCAGCTGCTATTTTAATTTTTTTTATTATTTCATAACAACAAGATTACACTCGCTAAAGAACATTTCTTGCCAATAACATTCCAAGCTTACACTTCAAAGCGCCATCAAAAGCTTGAGTCAAAACCAAACCCCCTTTATGCTAGTAAATAAAGTAAATTTTATATATGTCCATTGCAATACTCTAGGAGTAAACACATTGAGCGCAGCTATCAAACCAGAACAAATAAGAAATAATCAAATTTCTCTTCAATCTCTTGTCAATCTTACTCAAAAAGATATGGATCGCGTAAATCAATTTATTCTCTCTATGGCAAAATCAGAGGTTGAGATGATCCCTGAAATTTCTAACCATCTTATTTCATCAGGTGGAAAGCGATTACGCCCAATGATTACGCTCGCTTCTGCTCATATGTTCGGTTATCAAAGTGACGGGCATATAAAACTTGCAACAGCTGTTGAATTTATGCATACAGCAACATTACTACACGATGATGTAATTGATGAAAGTAATTTGCGACGTGGAAAATCCACGGCACGGATGATTTGGGGAAATCAAGCAAGTGTACTTGTTGGTGATTTCCTGTTGGGTCAGGCTTTTAAAATGATGGTCGATGTTGGTTCCATAGAAGCGCTCTCTGTCCTAGCAAGCGCTGCTGCAATTATTGCTGAAGGAGAAGTTATGCAACTTTCTGCTGCAAAAAATATCAAAACCAGCCCTTCAGACTATCTCAAAATCATCAATGCCAAAACAGCCGCACTTTTTTCAGCAGCCGCTGAAGTAGGACCGATTGTTGCTGGGTATGGACATAAAGAGCGTTCTTCATTACGTGAATATGGAGCATCTTTAGGTTTAGCTTTCCAATTGATTGATGATGCACTTGACTATAGCGGTAGTGCTCAAAACTTAGGAAAAAATACAGGGGATGATTTTAGAGAAGGAAAAATAACAATGCCTGTTATTATCGCATATGAACGTGGAGATATAGTAGAAAAAAAATTCTGGAAACAAGCACTTGAAGATGGCAATAACAATAATGAAGCCTTCGCATACGCGCAACACTTAATAGAAAAGTATGATAGTATCACAGATACAATAGAACAAGCACGCATCTACGGAAAACATGCAATTGATTCTCTTGTTCCCATGAACGAAAATCTTGCTTACAATGCTCTCGTTGAGACTGTTGAATTTTGTATTACGCGCGTAAGCTGAATTCTTTGCAAGAATCGCAGTATTTCTCAATAAAGTAATGAGATATGATCTATAAACAACACCATCGATTGATTATCTTGAAAAGGATTAGCTCCATGTGCTTTGCAACGGTATCCCGACTTTTGACCCTCTTTATCGTGGGTATCATGCTGATGCCATTCCCCACCTACAGTAAAACTAGCACCGCAATTCATACAAACTCATTTACAGGTGCTTATTTAGCTGGAATGGTTGCAAATCATGAAAATAAAACAGAACTTGCTATCAATTACTTTAAACAAGCACTCGTTTATCAACCTGATAACATTGAAACACAAAAAGAGCTCCTTGAAGCTATGCTCTCGGTCGGAAACTTTAAAGAAGCTGTCCAACAAGCCCAAAAACTCAAAGAGCAAGATGTTATAACTCCCTTTGTTTCCTTAACCTTGTCAGTAGACAGTCTCATCAAAAAAGACTATAAGAATGCCAATTTTCTTCTGCAATCAAAAGAACCTCCGAAATCCAATAATCCAATACCTGAACTCATCGGTGCTTGGATTACATTTGGATCTGGACAAAAATCTCAGGCAATCGCTGATCTTAAGAAACTCAAAGGTCCTGTCTGGTATGACCTTTTTATATCTTATCATCTAGCACTTATGAGCGATCTTGCAGACCAGCCAAAGGATGCAAAAAAATATTTCATTAAAGCACTTAGTAACAAACAAGGGACTCTTATCGCTCCTAATACCTATGAACGTATTATCATAGCCTATGCCTCATTCCAATTGCGCCATAATATGCGTAACCAAGCTCTTCAAACAATCCAACATGGCGAACAAATGTTGTCAGGTCGAGAAGTCCTTAAAAACTTTCGAGAAAAAATTGAAAAAAATTCTTTCTTAGAGAGAATTATTAAAACACCTCAACAAGGAGCAGCTGAGGTATTATATAATTTTGGAACAGCCCTCAACCACAAAAACTCAGGGCGAATTGCACGTATTTTTAAGCAATTATCTTTCGCCTTATACCCTCAAAATGACGCAACACTGTTTCAGCTCGCACACATTTCTGCTAAATTGAGTGATCCTCATCAAGCAATTAAACTTTATCGCGCTTTATCCCCTAAATCTCCTTATTATAAAGATGGACAACTTCATCTTGCATTCCTTCTTGCCAATAACAACAATTACAAAGAAGCAATAAAATTACTCACATTGTTAAATGAAAAATTTCCCAATGATCGTAATATTTTGATAACGCTCGTTGCTTTTTATATGCAGGACAATAAATTTCTTGAGGCCATTAAGACTCTAGACTACGCTATTGCCCAAATAAAAAACTTTCAGCAGGACGATTGGAAACTCTTTTATCAACGTGGTATTGCTTTTGAACGTTTAAAGCAATGGCCAAAAGCAGAAATTGACTTGAGAAAATCGCTTGAATTTTTTCCAAACCAACCGCAAGTTCTGAATTATTTAGCCTATTCCCTTGTAGAACGTGGTGAGAAGCTTGAAGAATCGCTCCGTATGCTGCAAAAAGCTTCTGCTTTGCAAGCTCACAACAGTCATATCCTCGATTCTTTAGGGTGGGCTTATTATAAACTAAAAGAATATAATAAAGCAGTGCAAATATTAGAAAATGCTGTCAGATTACAACCTGAGGACCCAACACTGAATGATCATTTAGGTGATGCCTATTGGAAAGTTGGACGTAAACGTGAAGCAATCTTTCAATGGAACCACGCAATTGACGGAAAACCAGAAAATTCTGAACAAATTCAAGAAAAGTTGAAATTTGGTTTGCAATAAACAATGCTTAACCATAAACCACATGAAATAATAAACAGAGAAACTAAAATTACTTTTGTTTTTTGTTTAGTCCAATATAAAGAGTATAAAGCGTGAAACTGCCTGAATATCTTAACCCCAAACGTTCTTTTCAGGGACTAATCTTAACTTTGCAAAATTATTGGGCACACTACGGATGTGCAATTTTGCAACCTTACGATATGGAAGTCGGAGCTGGGACTTTTCATCCCGCGACAACATTACGCTCTCTAGGTCCACATCCTTGGCAAGTTGCTTATGTCCAACCCTCTCGACGTCCAACAGATGGCCGATATGGTAAGAATCCAAATCGTTTACAACACTATTATCAATTCCAAGTGCTTCTCAAACCCTCTCCGCTCAATCTACAAGAACTTTATATAAAGTCGCTACAAGCTATCGGACTTGATACAAAACTGCATGATATTCGCTTTGTTGAAGATGATTGGGAAAGTCCTACCCTTGGTGCTTGGGGGCTTGGATGGGAATGCTGGTGCGATGGGATGGAAGTCTCTCAATTTACTTATTTTCAACAAGTTTGTGGCATTGAATGCGCTCCAGTTTCAGGGGAACTCACATACGGTCTTGAGCGTCTAGCGATGTATATCCAAGGGGTTGATAACGTCTATGACCTTAACTTTAATGGTTTGGAGGCAGAAAACAAAATAAGTTATAGAGATATTTTTTTTCAGGCAGAACAGGAATACTCATACTACAACTTCGAATTTGCTGATACAAAACTGCTACATCAGCACTTTATCGATGCAGAACGCGAATGCAGCGCACTTCTTGATGCTGGAAAACCAAATAAAGAAAATATATTACATCGCTGTGTTTTTCCTGCCTATGATCAATGTATTAAAGCGAGCCATATCTTTAATCTTTTGCAAGCACGTGGCGTTATTTCTGTAACCGAACGACAAAATTACATTCTTCGCGTTCGTGATCTCGCGCGCCGTTGTGGGGAAGCCTTCTTACTCACAGAAGCTGGACAAATATATACTGGAGAAGCCTAATGTCTGATCTTCTTCTCGAACTTTTCAGTGAAGAAATCCCCGCACATATGCAACGAAAAGCTGCTGCTGATCTCAAAAAATCTGTTACAAATCAACTTGTGAATGCTGGATTGATCTATGAAGCTGCTCGTGAATATTGGACACCTCGTCGGCTAACATTGGACATACGCGGACTTTCCATACGCTCAAAAGATATCCATGAAGAACGAAGAGGTCCTAGTATAAAATCACCACAGCATGTAATTGATGGTTTTCTACGTGCAACAGGATTAAACGATATTTCTGAAGCACATATTGGACATGATGATAAAAAAGGTCATTTTTATATTGCTAAAATTGTTAAAAAAGGTCGAGCTGCAGAAGAAATTATTGCCGATATTTTACCGAATATTATCCGCAACTTTCCGTGGCCGAAATCTATGCGTTGGGGAAAAGATTCAGCACAAAGTGGTGCTCTGAAATGGATTCGACCTTTACAAAACATTCTTTGCGTCTTCGGACCAGAAATTGGTGAAACACATGTTATTCCCTTTACAATTGGTTCTCTTAAAAGCAATAATTTAACTTATGGTCATCGTTTCTTAAGTGATGGAAAGCCATTTCAAGTGCGCCGCTTTGATGATTATGTTACTCAACTTGAAACCCATAAAGTCATTCTGGATGCCGAGAGACGAAAGAATATTATTTTAGCTGATGCCCAAAACCTCTGCTTTGCCAATGGGTTAGAACTGGTTCAAGACAATCCCCTCCTAGAAGAAGTTGCTGGTCTTGTTGAATGGCCTGTTATCCTGATGGGTGATTTTGACCAATCATTCCTTGATATTCCTCCAGAAATTATTCGCTTGACCATTCGAACCAATCAAAAATGTTTTGTTACCCGTAAACAAGGAGAAAAAGTAAAACTTTCTCATCATTTTATTCTCGTTTCTAATATTCTTTCAAATGATGAAGGCAAAGAAATTTCAAAAGGAAATAGTAAAGTTGTCCGTGCCCGTCTTTCTGATGCACTTTATTTTTGGCAAACCGATCAGCGTGATTTGCCTGATATTCAACAATTGGAATCTTCTATAAAAAAATTTGATCTTGATATAAAAAAACCTCTCGATCAAAGAATGGCGCGACTTGATCATTTAAATGTAACTTTTCATGCTAAATTAGGTACGCAAGGTGCAAGAGTAGAACGCATTGCTACACTCGCACAAGAAATTGCACCTTTGATACAAACAGATCCTCTTTTAGCAAAACGTGCAGCAATCCTTGCAAAAGCTGATTTGCAAACAGAAATTGTCGGAGAATTTCCTGAACTACAAGGAGTTATGGGGCAAAAATATGCCCTTCTTCAAGGGGAAGATCCTCGCGTAGCTGTAGCAATCAAGGACCATTATAAACCTCAAGGACCAACAGATCGTCTTCCACAAGAACCGCTTGCTATAACCGTTATGCTCGCCGACAAAATTGACATGCTCGTTGGCTTTTGGCTCATTAATGAAAAACCAACGGGCTCAAAAGATCCCTATGCGTTAAGACGAGCAGCACTGGGAGTTATTAGGCTTGTACTTTCGCGAGATTGGAAAATCAATCTTATGCCACTGTTTCAGTTAGCAATGGATCTTTTCTTACAACAAAAAAATAAATATGAAATCTCTCAAAAAGAAAATTCACAATTGCTGAATCTGCTTCCAGAAAAAACAGAATATATTTTATCAGACCTGTTATTCTTTTTTCATGACCGTTTGAAAATCTATCTAAAAGAGGAAGGTGCTCGTTACGATGCCCTTGAAGCCGTTTTAAATAAGGATTCTGATGATTTTTTATTGGTTGCACGTCGTGTCGAATCGCTTATCGCTTTTATCAATACCCATGATGGAATGAACTTTGTAGCCTCTGTAAAACGTACTGCCAATATTCTTGAAAATGAATTTCAAAAAAGCACAACAATAGCGAATGAAATTAATCCTGAGCTCTTTGTCGAGAAAGAAGAAAAGCAGCTCTATCATGCAATATGTGAAGTAGAAAAACAGGTTCTTGCTCCCATCAATGCGACAAATTTATCATTTGCACTCAGTGTGCTAGTGCCACTTGGAAAATTGATTGATATATTTTTCGAAAAGGTATTGGTGAATGATAAAAAACCTGATGTTCGTGCTAACCGTCTTGCTCTTCTCAAACGTATTCACATTATTACACAATCGGTTGCAGACTTTTCAAAACTTGTCATTTAGAATCAAAATGTCCTATTAATTGATAAAAATAATGAAGATAAACTTTTCTTTTTTTATGACTTTTATTAATGAATCTTGAGAAAATTATGCAATCAAAGAGGACATTTTTTATCTCTCAAATATCATTAATTAAGATATGTTTTCATTTTGATAAATGATTCTTTCTCAAGAGACTCTTTAATAAGTTCGTCTGCCTTGTTAGAATCTAATTCCTTTGCAATAAGGATACGTGCTGTAGAAATTGCCAAATCAATAGCCGATGAAGAAACCATGCGTATCGCATCCGCTTCTGCTTGAGCAATTTTTTGCTCTGCCAATTTATTGCGGTTTTTTACATATTCTTCTGCTTTTGTACGAGCCTCAGCAATAACAGATTCAACTTCATGTTTTGCTGCTGCAATAATTTCTTGCGCATCTTTTTCTGCTTCTGCATGTTTGCGTTGATATTCAGCCAATATTTCCTGTGCCTCTTCACGAAGACGCAGAGCCTCATCCAGCTCATCTTTGATGCGCTTCGCGCGCGCATCAAGATGGTGCATAACCCTCTGTGGAATTTGGAAATAGACTAAAAGAGCTAAAAAAAGAACTAACCCAACAAATGCCCAAAAAGTATCAGTCATTTTTGTCTTCCTCAATAATCCGCAGTTTTAACAACTGAACGAACAGCCTCTTTGCTAATATCAACGTCAATCAATTTTTTCACAATTTCAAGAGCCACTTCTTCAGCGATAGAACCAACATTTTGCATCGCTTTATCCCGAATTTTTGCTATCTGTTTTTCAGCATCTGCGAGTTTTTTTTCTAAACTCTCTTCAATTTCTTTCCGTTCAAGCTCTGCTTTTTCTTTTAATTCTTCACTAGCTACCTGCGCTATAGCATGCGCTTTCAAACGCGCTTCTGCTAATTTCCGCTCATAAGTTTCAACAACAATGTCTGCTTCCTGCTTCATGCGCATTGCCTGATCTAAATCAGATGCGATTCGATCTCGCCGCGTTTCAATAACACCACCAATACGTGGTACAATTACACGAGAGATAAAAAGATAAAAAAGTCCGAAAGAAATCGCCAACCAGAAAAAATGCGAACCAAAATGTACAAAATCAAAAGGCGGAAACACGCGATTTGCATGTTCTGCCACCTTTTTAATATGTTCTATCGACGTTTCAGTGTTCTGTGCATAAGCGCTTGAAACAAACATCTTCTTTCATCCTTTAAATAGCTTATTAAAGCCCTCTATAACCGATGATAACTGACTGACATCTCTCTGGTTAAGAGCTAAAAGGGTAAATCTTTCCTCATGCAAGAACATGATATACCCTTTTGATGATGATTAAACCCCAAAAAGAAGTAGTAAAGCAATGAGCAGTGAAAAAATTCCCAAAGCTTCTGTTACAGCAAAACCAAAGACAAGACGTCCAAACTGACTATCTGCTGCTGATGGATTTCGTAATGCACCAGAAAGATAGCTACCAAAAATATTACCAAGTCCTAAAGCTGTTCCAGCCATACCAAAGCAAGCAAGACCAGCGCCAATATATTTTGCTGCAAGCACCATTTCCATGTTATTCTCCTTTAAAGCGAAATTGCATTATTCGACGGAAAACCGCCAGTTCTATTAATGTCCTGGATGAATTGCATCATTAAGATACATACAAGTTAAAACCGTAAAGACGTAAGCCTGAAGAAATGCGACCAAAAACTCAAGAGCAGTAATCGCTACAGTCATAATAAGCGGTAAAACCGAACCACCCACACCTACGAGTCCTACCCCAATCATTGAAACAACAAACCCAGAAAACACTTTGAGCGTAATATGACCAGCAAGCATATTCGCAAAAAGACGAAGAGAAAGACTAATTGGACGGGAGAGAAAAGAAATAACCTCAATCATTGTCACCAGAGGCAAAACCACAACAGGAACTCCACTGGGAACAAAAAGTTTCAAAAAACTGACCCCATGCTTATAAAAGCCATAACCAATCACCGTCAAAATTACCACCATTGCTAACGAAAACGTGATCATGATCTGCGATGTAACCGTATAAAAATAAGGAAAAAGACCAATAAAGTTAGCAACCAAAATAAAAGTAAACAGAGAAAAAACTAAAGGAAAAAACTGCATTCCCTGTACACCAGATGATTCCCGCAGAGTCGATGCTACAAACTCATATGCCATTTCCGAAAGAGACTGCATCCGCGTTGGAACCAATCCACGACTTGATGATGAAATGAAGAGAAAAATAGAAGTTACAACAACCGTGAGGACTGTAAACAATGATACATTTGTAAACGATAAATCCATATTTCCTATGGAAATCTTAATCAGCCTTGAAACCTCAAACTGATGAATAGGATCTGGAGCGTGCGCTGTCACTTCAACCTCATTTATCGGACCTCTTATTGGCCCCTTTATCTTGTTTATCTTGGCGCAATACGCCTTTTTTTCCTAATTGACTGGAGGAAACATACCCTACAGACCGAAGAATACTCACTACACCAGCAGCAAATCCAAAGAAGAGAAAAAATACCAATCCCCAAGGATACGAACCTGCTAACTTATCAAACCCTAACCCTAAAATAACACCAACTATAACACTCGCCAGAAATTCACTGGAAAGCTTAATTGCATTTGCCATCCCTCCTTGTGATTTTTCTCGCTTATTCTCATGCTCCCGCTTCTTTAACGCCTGCTTGCGCACTAAAGCTACGCTTAAGTTCCTACTACGACATTCCAAATCCTCTGAATGAAGACACTCTCCTTGCTTTTCCTCTTCAGCCTCCTTACGGCTTATAACGGGTTTCTCGCCCATCGCCATCATTGGCTCCTTAATTAAAAAGCAAAGTAAGAATGCATTTCATAAAACCGTGTGCATCATATTGTTCCCGAATTTATTCGTCAAGATACTAAAAGAAATCTATCACAAATTATCGTATAAATTTTATTGTATAAATAACGTATTTTTTAATTTACATCTTTCTTAAAAAGATATTCTGAGCACCTAAACCGATTTCACGACAGCACCCGTGAATATATAACGAAAAGTTCCCGTGAATGATATAAAACTCATAGAACAGCCATTTTTACGCTTAACAAAAGGTGTAAACTGATACCATCTTATTTTCCGGCTCCCAATATTATATCAATCCTCGCTTTGAAAGAGAACATAAAAAACTAAAAAACAGTATGAGAGCGTTGGTTTGCTCCTTTTATTCAAATAAACTTGCACTTTTTATTTTATGAAAATGATAATAATCAATGGTTTTTATATGACCCTATTCGCAAAGTATTTTACATATGCCATCACAGAACCCATCACATAATGAGCTTGAGGGTATTAAGAGAGGTTTCTGTAAATACGAGATATTAATAAATCTAAAATTTCAAATAGATCAAGCCAATAGAACACAATAAAATTTAAATAAGATCACCATACCACTTTATACAATTTTAATCCACTTTTTTGAATTTTGCCCTTTACAATTGAATATCAGTAGATTCAGGAAATATTTTTGCTTTTTATTTAAAAAAACTATTGTAAGCAAAAGCGCTTATTCATAACCTTTGTTTTTATGAAACGATAATTTAATGCTTCTTTTCAAACGAGCATCATAATTATATTCCCCTACCCTCATATTTGCATCTATTCTTGCATTTAAATAACCCATTGAGAGGATGATGTACTCTTTCTTAAATACTCCCTATTAAACTCTTCTCATAACATGCAAATAAATGATCTTTATCAAGATGAGAGAACTCTATTTAATAGCACTTCATGGTAAACAATTATCGATAAAATTAAAACTTTAGCAAATAAAAATTTCTTCTTTTATGAAAAGAAAGACCATTGAAAAACTTATTTTTAATATTCTTAAGTATAAATTTCATTCATTTAAAAAATTAAAGAGTTATCATTTCTTTTTGGGACGTGTCGCAAAAGGATTATCAGAGGCTCGTAATGATATGCGAACCGGTATACCAGACATATCAAATTTTTCACGTAACCCATTGACAAGATAGCGCAAATACGACTGTGGCATACTTTGGGGGCGCGAGCAAGAAATCATAAATCCAGGAGGACGTGTCTTAACCTGTGTGATGTATTTAACCTTAAGTCGACGCCCAGAAACCGCAGGAGGTGGATGATGTGCAACAACAGTTCCAAGCCATTGGTTCAATTTAGCCGTCGAAATGCGACGATTCCATACACGGTGCATCATCATGACATTTTCCATCAGCTTATCAATCCCTTGACCATATTGTCCTGATAAAGGAACAGCTCTCAAACCACGAACTTGAGGAAGAAATCGCGCACATTTTTCATGCAAATCAATCAATGTGGTCTGACTATTTTCAATAAGGTCCCACTTATTGAAAGCAATAACTGGAACACGCCCTTCACGAATCACGAGATCAGCAATTTGTAAATCTTGCTTTTCAAAAGGTATCGTTGCATCAAAAACAATGACCACCACTTCTGCAAAACGAATAGCACGCAAAGTATCTGCAACAGATAGTTTTTCTAATTTTTCTTGAATTTTCGATTTTCGACGTAAACCTGCAGTATCAAAAAGTTTAATATGACGACCACGCCATTCCCAATCTACAGAAATAGAATCACGTGTAAGTCCTGCTTCTGGTCCTGTTAACAAGCGCTCTTGTTTCAACATGCTATTGATAAGAGTGGATTTTCCTGTATTGGGACGCCCTGCAATTGCAATCCTAATGGGCTTACTTTCATCGTAAATAAGCTCCTCTTCTTCCAAATCGTTTACATCATCACCAACAGATGCAGGCTGTATCGTAATATCTTCTTCTTTGTTGTTGCCAAAAGCACGCTCTGACCCCACAGCATCTATAATTGCATCACGCAGATCACTAAGTCCCAAACCATGTTCAGCCGATATTAGGCACGGCTCCCCCAAACCTAATGACCACGCCTCATACTCTCCTCCTGTTGCCGCTCTTGACTCAGACTTATTAGCAATAAGCACAATTGGCTTTCCTGATTTGCGAACCAATGAAGCAAAATTTAAATCACTTGGTGTTATCCCGCTCTTTGCATCAAATACAAATAAAATAAGATCCGCTTCATCAATTGCAGCTTTTGTATGAGAACGCATACGCCCCTCAAGTGTATGATCACCTGCTTCTTCCAGCCCAGCCGTATCAATCACATCAAAACGTAGATCTTGAAGTTTTGCCGCATGAATACGTCGATCACGTGTTACACCAGGCTTATCATCAACCAAAGCCAATTTTTGCCCAACCAAACGATTAAATAGTGTTGACTTCCCAACATTGGGACGACCAACGATAGCAATGGTAAGGCTCATCGATTTATTCCTTATTTGCCTTGCCCTCAGCTTGTATCAGCTCAAGCATTATTCGAGCCCGATCTGTTATTTTTGAACCCGAAGCACCTTTTTCAGAAATTTTCTTAAAATAATAAACCGCCTCATCCATTTTATCCGCCTTATAAGCAGCTAAACCTAAAGCCTCTCTTGCAGACATACGCATAGGATCGGTATCACTTGTCATATCTTTGATACGCTTTTCAACATCAGCTAATGTCCCTGTATCAACTAGGATATAAGCCGCCCGAATTTTTGCAACTTTCTGCAAAACCTCTGGTGCTTTCTCATCCGCTGCAACAGAATCAAAAATCTCCACTGACTTAATAATGTCACCCTTCTCCATGAGTAAAGAAGCCTCACGTAAACGAGCAAGAAAAGGATACCCTCCAAAATGAGAGGTTTTAACAGTTTCTAATTGCTTTATCGCTTTATCAAAATGACGTGTATCCGCAAAATCAAGACTTTTTACAAATGCATCACCAATATAACCGGCTTTCTTTATTTGCTGATGATGGTAAATTTGATAAGCAACTATCATGAGTATAAAAAGAATAGCTGCTCCAATAATTGAAAAACCATACCGTCTCCAAAAAGCAAGCGCCTTTTCCTGACGAAATTCTGCATTCACTTCAGCAATAAAACTATCATACGACATATATTCATACCTTGAAAAAAGTTACTTTACCTGTGCTTTTACGCATAAATGCACAAAGATGGTAGTCCTAATTAACTAAAAATCTTTAAATTGCTCGTTTATTTATTTTAAATCAACATGTAGCCAAATCAATCGGATTTTTGTAACAGTCTTAATCGAAAATGATATAAAGGCCCTGTTTGTTCACATTACAGCTTTTATATAGCTTTTATATATTGTCTTGAGTCTTATAAAAAATTCACTGTTTTAATATTTATCATGATTGCCTATCATCTCAAACGGACTTTCTCCCCATTATATAGGGAGATAATCTTTTAGAGTCTTCAACGCAATCGTTGATAATATTGGATTATAGAATTATAGTAGAAAAGACAATTCTTTTAAAAACTTGAACAAAAAATAAATTTCCACGAATACCTACTAAAACCAAATAGATAAATCTTATCTTTATCAAAAATACCGAAGTGCCATAATTAAAGTGTGGTATAATTTCAAATCTTCAGTTAAAGCTTTTTATACAAAATGTATCCCTTCAACTTATCTTTATACGATTAACAACCTTTTGTAATTGATCCTTAAAGTTTCTAAAAATATCCTATTGTAAGGGCCAGACCCACATAAGCATTGGGACAGCAATAATAACGATCAACACCGCCAATGGAGCACCCAAACGTGGATAATCACTAAAACGATATCCTCCTGGTGCCATCACGAGCATATTACTTTGATGTCCAATAGGTGTAAGAAACTCACAGCCCGCACCAATTGCAACAGCCATCAAAAAAGCTTCAGGCTTATAATGTAGGGAATGAGCAAAACTTGACGCAATTGGTGCTACCATCATCACTGTTGCTGCATTATTCAAAAATGGCGTGACCAACATAGCTGTCACCAACATAAGTGCTAAGGCACCAGATGGTGGGAAAAATATTGCCAATTGGCTCAGCCATTGACCAATGAGATCCGTACATCCTGTTTTTTCTAACGCTTCACTCACTGGAATAAGAGCCGCTAATAGTACTAATATTTGGCCATCTAATGCCTGATACAGATCACGCGCGGGCAAAACGCGAAAGATAACCATTGCAGCAGCAGCAGAAAAAAAAGCAAACGCAACGGGAACAATATGAAAAGCTGTAAAAATAATTGCTATAAATAAAACAGCTAAAGAGATGAAACCATGTCGTAAATTTCCAAACACAATATTTCGTTTTGCTAGGGGCAGGCATTTCAATTCTCTTAATAAATTTGGAATAACTGCATCCTGTCCTTGCAAAACAATCACATCGCCAAGATGGAAAATAATATCATCAAGTCTTCCCCGCACCCTTTCATGTTGACGACTTAATGCAAGCAAATTTACATTATAGTGATCAAATAGGGAAAACTCTTTCGCACTAATACCAATAAGAGGTGAATTATGGGTGATGACTGCTTCAATAATATCGATGTCACTATCCTTATCACCTGCAGCAATAGTTCGCCCCTTAGAAAACTCTAAACGAGCAGAGTTCATCACGCTATCTAACCCTGTATGCGACCCTTCCAGCAAAATAATATCATTTTCAGATAAAACAAAATCTGGTAACGGTGAAATAGATACTTTGTTTCTGATGATTTGAATTACCATAACGTCACCACTTGATGGCTTAACCAAATCAACAATATTTTTCCCTATAATCGGTGAATTTATTGGAATACGCACTTCTGCAACATAATTACGAATATCAATGGCATCATCAAATGATACACCTGAACGCACACGTACAGGCAAAAGCCAATAAAAAAAGACTAAATATACAACACCAGCCGCCGCAATAACCGCACCAACTGGTGTAAAATCAAACATAGTAAAAGGTGTTCCTGCTAAACGTTCTTGCATCGCTGAAATAACAACATTAGGAGATGTTCCTATCTGTGTCATAAGCCCCCCCAACAAAGAACCAAAGGCCATGGGCATCAAAAAGACAGAAGGAGAAACCTGAGAACGACGTGCAAACTGAAAAGCTATCGGAAGCATAATAGCCAAAGCACCAATGTTTTTAACAAACATTGATAATACGACAACAGAAAGAACTAAAAAAGCTAATTGAAAACGCACAGATTTCACGTCTGGCCATATCCGTTGAATAATAAATTCCATTATACCAGAGCGCGATACGGCCGTACTAACAACAAACACACTCCCCACGATAATAACAATATCATTACTAAAACCGCTAAAAGCTTCCTTCGGACTGACAAGACCAAGAGCACAAGCTATTAATAACGTACAAATAGCAACAAGATCATAACGAAATCGATCCCAAATAAAAACAACCATCATGAGACCAATGATCGAAAAAGCCATTATTTGATTTTCTGTCATAACACTCACCTCTCCCCATTAAATTATAATGCACAAAAACATATTTTTTATGTTTTAAATATTCCTATAAACAGCAGCAAGATAAAAACAGACATCGGAATATTTTAGGATAGTTTTAAAGTGACAAAAAATTATGATGCGCATAAAGTTACCTCTCCTTATTATGCGTTCTTTTCTATAAAGACCTAAACCCAAAGAAAATTGATAAAAGTTGATAAAGCTATATTGCAAAAAAGATGAGAATAACTCTAATATAGAGAGTAGATAATTGTTGAAACTGGTACACGCTATATTTAAACCTTTGTCGTTGCTTAAAAGAATTTATCTTCACTCTCAATTCAAAGAGTGATAAAAATGAAAGAAGAAAGAATGGTCAATCTTAATAGTGGGTATCAAAATAACCTCAGATATTGGCTCACTTGCATCATTGGATTTGTTGCTATCTTAGCAATTATAATTGTTGGTGGATTTTATATCGCAAAACCCTATCTTGACAGTTTTGTAAAACAAGAAATAGCCCGTCGTGGTATAAAAGCCCGAACATCTGAAGTAAGCATTCTAGGTAGAGTCAATTTGAAGAATGTGACATTACCCGTTCCAACTGGTACATCACTTAGAATTGGTGCCATTTCTGCCCGTCCTCCTCTTTCCTTTATTCCCGGAACTTTTACATTTTATAATGTTGATTTAAAGCATAATAATATTCATGTGACAATTCCCCAAATTTCTCTTCGGAGTGTATCCTTAAAAGAAAAAGATAGAACGATAACATCACGGCTTTTACAATCAATGATGCGTATTGAGCTTTCTTCAATTATTGCTCCCAATATACAACTTTCTATAGAAAATAAAAATAACCGAATAGAAACGGTTGAAGTCAAGAATTTCCAGCTTTCTGATTTTAAAAATGGCCATATCCGTTCAGTTAGTATTAAAAATATAGATCTTAAAACAGTTGCAGTAAATGGTGCCAAACAGATACAGCTTATGGCTAAAAGTGATAAAATAAAAGCCCATGATATCGACATCAACTATGCCTATTCTATCATTTTTGGAAAAAACAACGCTCTCAACAAAGGCAAAACCGTTACTGGTCCCATTTCTCTGAATAATGTAAGTATCGATGTTTTTGAAGAAACGGAAAAAAGCAGTTCTTTCTTCCTCGGACAGTTTAAAACATCTGGTTTAAAAATGAAGCCGCTTGAACAAACTCCTGAAAAATTGATCAAAGCTTATCTTAATGCAAGAAAAGAGAATAATAAAATCGCTGAAAAAATAGCACAAAATGGTCTTCTTCTAAACATACTGCTCGCCATTACCTCAGCGGATGCCAAAATTGATAATATCACCGTTGATATACCGCAGTTGAAAGCAACACTCGAATCACTCCAATTTAAACCAACCTTGTGGAAACAACCTATCCCCAAAAAGCTTTTTCTTTCTCTCAATAACCTTTCTGTTTTACCTAAAAAAATGAATGAAAAAGACTTAGAGTTCTTCAAAAATCTGAACTTTGAGCGCTTTGACATTTCAGGAAAAATTGATATTTCTTACGATGAAAAAAAACGTATGCTCCTTCTTGATGCAATGTCTTTTAATATGAAAGACGTTGGATCTGGGAACATATCGGCTAAAGTTATTGATGTTGATGAAAAGCTTTTTTCTGGTCAGAAAAATGTAATGATTGCTGCTTCTAAAGACTTTGGCATCAATGAAATTGATGTGCAATATAGGGATGCCGGTTTTATTGATAAGCTTTTTTCTTATCTTGCGCAAAATCTTAATGACAGCCAACATGATCTTAAAAAAGAACTCTATGACGATTTCTATCTAATGATGACGCAGACCCCAAAAATGCTGCTAAAAAATCATGACGAAGCAGAAAAAATTTCAAAATCCTTAGGGGAATTTGCTAAAAATCCACAAACATTAATTGTTAAAATTAAAGCAAAAGATAATAAGGGGCTCACAATGGTTGATCTCGAATCTGCTCTACAAAATGATCTATCTAAGGCTTTAAGCAAAGTACATCTCACTATAAAAAATGAAGCATCACCTTAAACATTTTGTGCTTTAAATATGATGATCTTGTCTATAAATTAAGAACTTTATTCCTCTTTTTGCTTTTATATGATACAGAAGGTACCATACGGAGTCATTTACACAGAGAATATAGAATCTAAAATGTCGATGCTTGGAGTTGTTCATGTCTGATTTATCTTCAAATCGCCTGCCTAATCGCGCTTCTCGTGTCACCAATCAAGCGCTTTCTGCTATCGAGCGTTTTCTCCATATTGAAGCTCTTAGTGGTATTGTTCTTTTATTAGCTGCTGCTTCTGCACTTATTTTTGCCAATTCTAAATATGCTGCTTTCTATGAATCTTTTTGGCATACACCTCTTGGCTTTAATTTGGGTCATTTCACTCTTTCATGGGATTTACATTTCTGGGTTAATGATGCTCTTATGACTATTTTCTTTCTCGTCGCAGGAATGGAAATTCGACGCGAAATTCATGAAGGTGCTCTTGCCGATTTTAGACAAGCAATCTTACCAATTGTTGCCGCAATAGGAGGCGTTTGTGTTCCCGCAATTATTTACTTTATCTTCAACTTTAACGAGGGGCATATACGCGGTTGGGCTGTGCCAACAGCAACAGATATTGCCTTTGCTCTAGGTATTCTTGCTCTTCTTGGAAAAAAAATTCCTTCTAATCTTCATATTATTCTTCTATCATTAGCGATTATTGATGATATTATCGCTGTTCTTATTATTGCTTTTTTCTACTCAACAAACATTGATCCTAGCGGTTTAATGATTGCAGGAGCAGGTATTGCTTTGGTGCTATTTTTTCAGTGGATCGGACTTGCATCAGCATGGCTTTACATTTTACCCGGTGCAATCATCTGGTGGGGTTTAATGGTAACAGGTGTTCACCCATCACTTGCTGGTGTAATCTTAGGAATGATGACTCCCGTTCTTCCTACCCGTACTCTTGTGGCGCCACTCACCATGCTCAGTAACGCTATGCAAATTCTTCAAGAAAAAAATACAAAAACAGATCTGCATCATATTTCAACCGCATTGAAAAAAATGCGCAAAGGACAACGGGCCATGATTGCTCCAGTAACACGCGTTCAAAAAGCGTTGCATCCATGGGTTGCATACGGTATCATGCCGGTCTTTGCCTTCGCAAATGCAGGAGTAAGTTTTGCAAACTTTGATCTTTCTTCTGACAAATCATTCTTGATTGTTTTGGGTGTTGTCATTGGTCTTTTCGTTGGTAAGCCTCTTGGTATTATCACAGCCAGTTATATAGCCGTAAAATCAGGGCTATGCCGCCTACCCCCTCATATGACATGGACAGGTGTTTTACTCATTGGTTTTTTAGCAGGAATTGGCTTTACAATGTCTATCTTTGTTTCAATGCTCGCTTTTAAAGATATTATTCTGCTTGATGCTGCAAAAATTGGCGTCCTTTGTGGCTCTGGTTTATCTGCTCTTATTGGTCTGGGATATGGATTTATTTATATTAAGCGCAATAAAGGAATTTCTCATAGTTCCTAACAAACTAACTGAAAATACATTTTTATGCAAAACTCTTAAAAAGTGATTTTGCTCATTTGTTGGATTCGGACAATATTTAATGTGAAATCCGTTGTCTCACCTCATCTTTACACTTATGAAGGAGAAAACTAATATCATCATACTATTTACTAGTCTCTAATGTCGCAACACCTTTGATACTTAAGAAGATTCATAAGAAATATTTTTATTCCTTTCTTCAATAATCTTTTATTCATACACTAACTCCAATCGTGATATACACAAGAATGATTTTAATTGTTTCAATATAAAAGGCTTCGTGGTTTCAGAGAAGCTGCCTTTCGTCGGGAAGTTATTCACTATAAAGAAAAATTTAATTATTATAAATCAATATCTTATCTTTAATTATACGAAACAGATAAGAATAAGCAAAATTCCGTAATCAGTTAAGTAATTCCATGGCTTATTTTTTCCCAATAAACCACCTTCCTCGTTACTGATTTTATTGCCGGTATTCTAAAAAACTTTAATTTTCATCTTCTTAAAAGGCTCATTATTTTTTTGCAAAAATATTTGATTTATCATTATAAATCTTGAATGGAGTCCCAATATCGTAAGATTTTCTCATTTCAAATCTGTACATGATCAATCAATCAAGACTATTCGCTTACACGTCACAAACCGAGGAGGAGTATGGAGTAAAATTATTCGAAGAAAGAAATAAGAATGCTTCATCATGTCAACACAAGAGCTGTTCAACACGAAAACTAAAAATAAAATGATGACGACCAACTGACACCTCTGATTTCAGTAAAGGAGATGGTTCCCAATAAATTTTACGTTACGCCATCCACAGGCGCTGTAATGGGTTTGGGGAGAAATATTTCTTTAAAACAAGCGCGTAAATTGGTAATAAATAGCGTTTTGTTTTACGTGAAAGGCATATACGATTTAAATAACGCGATAAACAAAAACGTGAATCAATATGTAATATCCATTATTTAAAAGATATTGCTGTCAATGCCTTTGAACGTTGTAAAGCAGAATTAAAAGGAAGTTGTAAAATGGAAGCTGGTTTTCACTTTTATGGCTTCATATTCTCCCCAATTAGGTTTTATCTCCATTTCAGAGATTCCTCCAACAAGTTATACGCAACATCCTTGTCCCTATCTGGCATACAAAAACAGGAGTTGCTCGTAGTCCCCTTATCCATCTCAATATATCGTCAAACATGCATCTGCGCTGACATTAGATATTGATATAGGTAACAAGAAACAAAAGATTTATTTGGAATAACAACGTTATAAAATCACCACTAGATTGACAATGGAGAGGAAAAATATCATCGTTTTTTATCATAGACACATCGCTTGTCTCTCCCCCCATGAAAGAATTAAACTTGAAGCATGCTTCCATAGAGAGCACTCTAGTTTACGTAATTAACTCGCGGGAAAAAAGAAAACCATAGTCATTTAGACTATTCTAAAACATATGATCAGTGGAAAAATAGAGCATATATATCGTTGCTCTCCCCTTTTCCCGCCCTTATTTGATATTCATTTTCTTTTTGTTTACAGAGCTAGCTTTATATTTCTTGATACCATAAAATACTCTTTACAGATAATTAAAAAAACAATATTTCCGAGACTTTCGAATTATACAACGCTAAATTAAATACAATAAGAGTAAAATAATATTTCAACTAAAATCTTTATATATTAATCAAGTAAAATTAACACGCATTATATAAAAATAAATTATAAAGAAAATTTAGTAAGCCACCTCATATTTAAAAACCTTATTCTACCAGCTGTAATCTCCAGAGGAATATTTGTTGCTTCTTGTGAACATAATACTACACAGGTACAGATAACAAAAGTTGTAAAATCAAAGACATACGTATATCAAAAAAGATCTTTACAACTAAAAAAATCGTAAACCATCTAAAAACTATAGACTATACTACTCAAGATAATTTTTTCATTTCGCATAATTCTGAATTGTTAAAGAAACAAATTAATAGTAGGCAATTTAATACAGCCAATAATGGCAGAGAAATTTTAAACTACCTCTATGTACTGGTTACTCAAGCGTATTATCTTATCCTTAGTGATGAAGTATATAATGAAATGCTATAGAATATTTACAATTTAAAGTTTGTAGTACTCAAGATGCTTGCTATTATCGCAGCTAATATTAAGTTAATAGTCAAGATATTTGAAATAATATAGTGGAAGATTGATAGAAGAACCAATTATTCTGCCTAGATACATAAAATATAGAATCGTAAATATTCCCAGTGGTAAAGCGTACAAAGATGCACAAAAGAAACAAGTTGAAGGAGTCACTCTACCTGCAGAATACTGAAAAACTGAGATATGTAGAAAAAATTGAGTAATAAAAGATACCAGACAAGCACAAACTAAAAAAAATACAAAAGACTATAGAAAATAATATTTATAAAAATAGCATTATTGGGAATAAGTGTATTAATTATTGCACTTTGATAACATATCTTATATTCACCTCAAATGGATATCCTCATTCGAATGCATTATGCTATTAAAAAGCAATTACAAAACAAGAGAATACGTTTCGCATTCATATAATAAAAACAAATTGTGGGAAAAAATATTTAACAAAATTAGAATAATAAAAATGGCTATATTTCTTACAAGAAGAGTTTTACTTACAAAAACAACCATTTGAAAAATATGTAAACATGATAAGAAACTAGCACAATATACAGCACAAAAGAAATAATGTATTTCATGCGTGATTGGCAGGATGACAAAGAAAATACTTTTAATAGAGTAGTCAAGGGAAGAAAGTTAACCTAAAGAACAATATGGAGGTACCGAAAACTCTGAAAATCTTAATCATAATTGAAAAAAAGATAAATAGACATGAGAAAAAATTTAAGTAATGAAATCATGCAAGCAACACGCTATGACATTATCATTTAATTTTGATCTATCGTTACATGATTTTATGAAAAATGCTTCTGAAGAGCTATAAGCCGTAAACGCATAAGATATAGTAATTTTATAACTTATAGCGTAACACAAATATTGTCTACAGAGATATATTTTTTATTGCCTCATAATACGGAAAAACTAAATTTACAAGGTATATATAAAGCCATAAACAACCATTTGAGTCAAGTTAAATATCTCTAGAAAATACATCTTCGATTCTATTTTTGGTAATTACATCACTAATCCAATGAGCTCAAATTTCTCTAAGATTTATAATATCAAATCTGTATGCACGAGGCTGTCCCTCATGCACATGCATCCTTTGAATAAACGCAGTGCATTGTTCCTTATTCTATAAGCTTATTGTAAAGACTTCTCCATCACTCTCTATAGGCTCTAAACGTTTATAGACGGCATATTTTATATCCCTTCTTAAACAGTTTTTACCCAAACATCTTTCTCTTGTCATGTATAAGTAATCATTTTTAAATTCATCATGAACAAATTTAAAATAAGAGAGTTTTGCTGTATTAAATATTCTATTTAAGTTAAAAATATAAATTATCCTTAACAAAAATTATTAATATATATTAAAGCTTTATGTTATTGAAACTTTGTTAAAACTAAAAAATGCTCATCCCTTATCAAGTGCATAAACAGCATGTAATGTTCTAACCGCAAGTTCAGTGTAAGCACTATCAATCAAAATAGAAATTTTAATTTCTGAGGTCGTAATTGCTTGAATGTTAATACCCTTTTCAGCCAAAGCCTTAAATGCTGTAGCGGCAACACCTGCATGGCTACGCATTCCAATACCAATCACAGATACCTTGGCAAGATCACTTTCAAATTGGAGAACATCAAATCCAATTTCTTTGCGATTCTTCTCAAGAAGTGCAACGGCTTTTTCTACATCTGATGATGGTACAGTAAAAGTCATATCAGTTTTTGAGCCATCTTCAGAAATATTTTGCACAATCATATCAACATTAATGCGCTCTTCAGCCAAGGGACCAAAAATTGCTGCCGAAATCCCTGGACGATCGGCAAGCCGACGAAGGGAAATTTGCGCTTCATCCTTAGCAAAAGCAATACCAGTAACATTTTGTTGTTCCACGATTTCATCCTCATCGCAAATAAGTGTTCCAGAAGAACTCATTGGATCCTCCATACCTAACGCATCAGGATCCTCAAAACTTGAACGCACAAAGGTACGAACCTTATGAACCATTGCCAATTCAACAGAACGAACCTGTAAAACCTTTGCACCAAGAGAAGCCATTTCCAGCATTTCTTCAAAAGCTACTTTTGGTAAACGACGCGCTTTCGGTTCTATACGTGGATCCGTTGTATAAACACCATCTACATCCGTATAAATATCACAGCGATCAGCTTGTACAGCCGCGGCTATAGCAACAGCACTTGTATCTGATCCCCCACGCCCTAAGGTAGAAATCCGGTTATCTGGAGCTAACCCTTGAAAACCAGCAATAACGGCAACCTGACCTTCCTGAAAACACTCGATTAAAAAAGATCCATCAATATCAGTAATACGTGCACGTCCATGCGCATTGTCTGTATGAATAGGAATTTGCCAACCAAGCCATGAACGTGCATTCACACCCATTTCTTGAAGTGTCAAAGCCAACAAACCTGAAGTAACCTGTTCACCAGAAGCAACCACAACATCATATTCACGAGCATCTCTATGCTTGGAGGAAGCATCACACGTCCACTGAACAAGCTCATTGGTTTTACCAGCCATCGCTGATACGACAACTGCAACCTCATTGCCTGCATCAATCTCTCTTTTGACATGCCGTGCAACATTATGAATACATTCAATATTTGCTACAGATGTTCCACCGAATTTCATGACAATGCGCGCCATTAATAACACTCTTACCTTTACATCTTTTATCTCAAACGGTAATGAGAATTAGATGCTGTATCAACTAACCATTTTCTCGACATAGCGAATATCTATCATTTGTGCAAGTTTCATTATGATTATATTAATTTCTCTTGACTTTGTATAAAATCGACTGGACTTGATCATTAAAAATAAAAGGCAGGCAACATGATAGATGAAACACAAACAACTATTGATCAAAGTGAAATTGATCATTTTTCACGTATTGCTACAGAATGGTGGAATCCACAAGGAAAATTTCGACCTCTTCACCAATTTAACCCAACGCGCCTTGCTTACATCAGAGAAAAAATCTGTTTAGAGTTTAATCGTGACCCTTGTTCATTTACGCCCTTTGATAATTTGAAAATTCTTGATATTGGCTGTGGAGGAGGCTTGTTATGTGAACCAATGGCACGTCTTGGCGCTATGGTCGTAGGCGTTGATGCTGCACAAACAAATATTGAAGTCGCAAAAACCCATGCAGCTCAAAATGATCTTTCCATTGATTACCGCACGATGACAGCAGAAGCTCTTGCCAATGAAGGAGAAAAATTTGATATCATCCTTAATATGGAAGTTGTTGAACATGTCGCTGATGTTAATCTCTTCATAGCAGCTACAGCAAAAATGTTGAAACCACAAGGGTTAATGTTTGTCTCAACACTCAACCGCACGTGGAAATCATGGGGGCTTGCTATTGTAGGCGCTGAATATATTCTACGTTGGCTTCCTAAAGGAACACATGATTATAAAAAATTCCTAAAACCTCTAGAACTTAAAAACTTCTTATCAAAAAACGCTCTGACTGTCATTGATGAGATAGGGATTACTTATAACCCATTAAACGACAGCTGGAATCGCTCAAAAGACATGGGCGTTAACTATCTCCTTCTCGCAAAACGGTCTTAAGGATATGTAATTTACAAATATTATACGCCTTGTAATAAAGAATTGAGCTTTCCCTCAGCCTCTAAAGCATAAAGATCATCACAACCGCCAACGTGATAATCACCTATAAAAATTTGTGGAAATGTATTACGTCCATTTGCACGCTGTACCATTTCTTGGCGAAGGGATGTGGAAGCATCAATATCTGTATACTTTACGCCTTTTTTATTAAGCAAATCACGTGCTTTTGTGCAATAAGGGCAGTTAGGGCGTGTATAAATTATTATCTCTTTCATAGTATTATCCTCCAATATTTTTTAATAATATTCACTTTAAATTCCTCTTACGAGGAGGGAAAAATAGAATCTTCTTTGAGAACACGCGAAAATGTTAGCACATCAACCTGTCGTGCACCTGCATATTTTAATGCAGCAGCTGCTGCTGTAACTGTTGCACCTGTTGTAAATACATCATCAATCAGCAAAACAGAACATCCTTTGAGATATTTTTTAACCTTATGCGAAACCTTAAAAGCATTTTTTACGTTAAGTTTTCTCTCTCTCGAAGAAAGACTAACCTGCGGACGGGTATGCCGACAACGAACAAGCCAACTCGGTTTTAAAAGCTTTTTTTGTGATGCTGCAATATAACGCGCAAGCTCAGCAGATTGATTATAACGTCTCTCCCAAAAACGACGAAAATGCAATGGAATGGGAATAATAACATCACAATCATCAATAACCTCGCGTCCAGCAAACATCATCCAGTTGGCCATAAATGATGCCAATTCTATATGATCACCATATTTTAAGCGCGTTACTAAAGCTCGTGCAAGCCCTTTATGAACAATAGCAGAACGGACACGTGAAAAAGGATGAGAATTACGAAGCGCTTCACCACTGAGAAAACCATCCCCCATATCACAAACAAAGGGAGTCCCCATAACAGGACAATAAGGTTTAGTGATAAATTGAAGGTCTTTCCAACATTCGGAGCAAATCGTGCCATAAGTAGAAACATTTTGCTTACATCCAGGACAAATTGGTGGATAAAGCACCGTTTTCAAGCGTTCAATGAACTTACTTAGTATATCCCCACTACTTAACGCCGCTTCTCGAAAATACAACATTATAAATTTAGGCTTTTACAAGTTTCCCTCAGAACAAAAGTTCCTTTGTATTTCCTCAATTTATAATTTTAATTCCTTTAAAAACTCTTACCTTCTATAAATTTATTTTTCTTTTATATTATAAACTTGACAGAGCTTGCACAAATAATGAACCTTTTCAAAATATATTCTTTCATAGATCGAAAGTGTTCCACAATATGTCGCATCCTTTAATTTTTGATCATAACCGCATTGAACAATTCCGAAAACGTGCCTTTCAAAAAGCAAAAAAAGGATACGACTTTTTACTCTCTCACATGGCAGAAGATCTCTATAAACGTCTTAGCACTGTTGATCGCCTCTTTACATTAGCTCTCGATTTACACAGCCATACAGACCTTGCTGCGCAAGCTTTAATGAAATCTGGAAAAGTTTGTTCTATAGAACGTATTGAGACCGATACGCTTTACCAAAGCCATGATAAAAAATTTCATTTACGTCATCGAGAATTTCTTGATTTACCTCAAAGTTACTGTGACCTTATTGTTTCACTTCTTTCATTACAATTGACCAATGATACCCCTGGTGTTTTAAGCCAGATAAAAAATACCCTTAAACCAGATGGCTTATTTCTTGCTGTTATGGCAGGAGCTGGTACATTAAGAGAATTGCGCGAAAGTCTGCTGCAAGCTGAAAGTGAAATTTATGGTGGAGCAAGCCCTAGGATTTATCCTTTTGCCGACATTCGTGATGCAGGCGCTCTTTTACAGCGTGTTGGCTTTGCTCTGCCTGTAGCAGACGTTGAAGATATCACAATACGTTATAATACAATGTTTGACCTTATGCGCGATCTTAAAGCTATGGGAATGCAAAATGCACTCATCAATCGTTCACGACGCCCTGTATCCAAACGTTTTTTTCTTCGCGCAGCTGAAATCTATGCACAACGATTTAGTGATCCTGATGGACGTATTCGTGCACATTTTTCTTTCATCTGGCTCTCTGGTTGGGCTCCTCATCCCAATCAACAAAAACCCTTACAACCTGGTTCAGCGCAAATATCTCTTACAGATGTTTTACAACCCCAAAAAACATAACCTAAAATTATTTTTTAAAAATACTTTTATCTGTTGTCTGTAACATTTGACTGGTGATCGTTCCAGCTATCATTGAATCGCTCACGTTTAGAGCGGTTCGTCCCATATCAATTAGCGGTTCAATAGAGATAAGTACAGCAACCAAAGTAACAGGAAGCCCCATAATTGGTAACACAATCAATGCAGCGAAAATAGCGCCTCCCCCCACACCAGCAACACCAATAGAACTCAAAGTCACAACCCCAATAAGCGTAGCAATCCAAGTAGGATCAAGAGGGTTAATCCCCATAGACGGTGCAATCATGGTTGCAAGCATCGCTGGATAAAGACCAGCACAACCATTTTGTCCAATTGTAGCCCCAAAAGAAGCTGCAAAACTCGCAATGGGTTGTGGTACACCTATCCACTGTGTTTGCGCTTCAATATTCAAAGGAATACTTGCAGCACTTGAACGACTGCTAAAAGCAAATGTTAAAACCGGTAAAACCTTTTTGAAAAAACGAAAGGGATTAACCCCAGAAATACCAAGCAATACACCATGAATTCCAAAAATTAAAATAATACCGACATAAGAGGCAATGATAAAAACCAGTAAATTTAAAATATCTGCAATACGCGATATTGCTCCTACTTTCGTCATAAGTGCAAAAATACCATAAGGCGTCAGAGCAATCACAATACGGACTAACCGCATAATCCAAGCTTGTCCCACTTGAATAAATAAAAGCGCTTTTTCTCCTTTTTCTGGCTCATCTTTCTTTAAAAGAAGAACCGCTGCACCTAAAAATGACGCAAAAATAACAACACTGATAATTGACGTACGTTTAGCTCCACTCAACTCAGCAAATGGATTTTTAGGAATCATCGACAAAATCATCTTTGGTATATTCATATCTCCAAGTTTAGAAATATGACCTTCAAGAATAGCAGAAACATTTTGCCCTTCATGCACTAAACCATCGGCTGTTAATCCAAAAAAATTAATCACAAGCACACCAACCAATGCTGAAAGAGCCGTTGTAAAAAGCAATATTGAAATTGTTATTATACTCATCTTTCCAACAGCATAAACAGAATGTAAATGAGCAACTGCTGAAACAATAGAGATAAAAACCAGTGGCATAACAATCATTTGCAACAATAAGATATAGCCCTCACCAACAATGTTAAACCATTCAACGGATTTCAATAAAGTGCTTTCACCCTCTCCATAAATAAACTGCAAAACACTTCCAAAAATCAAGCCAAGGATAAGCCCTAGCATAACACGTAGTGAAAGACTCCATTGCATTCTCTTACTTTGAGAAACCAATAATAAAAAAATAACAAATAGAAATAAATTGACGAAAAAATTAAATGTCATTGTCTATGCTCACTTACTATTGTTATGATTGACGTAAATAATCTGCATAATTCAAAATCAATGCATGATATTTAAAATTAACATAAAGCTTATAAGGATTTTACAAAATCATTATTTTTTTAATTTACAGATTAAAAGAGAATTTTTTATCTACTAATAACTGTTTAAAGAAAATAAATAAAATTATCCTCTTATTCTTTAAATTTACGCTCTCATAAAATAGTTAAAAAAAAGAAATATAAACAACATTCATTGCATCTCAATACTGAATAATTCCAGCGTGTCTTATCCTATAAATATCCTTACCTCTCTCTTTTGCTATCTGAACTGAAGCGAGCTTTCCAAGAAAGGATGAATTAATAATCGAACATTCATGATTTTTCTAGAAAATACACCAACAAGCTACTTTTGCTAATTTTATGGACTGCACTCTCAACAGCTTTGATCAGCATTTCAAATATAATTATTTTATTAAAAATACCTTTCATACATTCTTTCTTTGCTCTCAATGAAAGCTTTTTTATTTTTCGAAATTCTTTTTATAGTCATAAAAAAGACTTTGAAAGCCACAATGCCTATTGAACAAAAATGTTTTGATTTATAATAATAATTTACTGTTTTTTTATATTAAATGAGAGTCCAGGATAACGTAAGATTCTCTCATTTCAAACTGTTTATCTTGAATCAATCAAAATCATTTGCTTGCACGTCACAAGCAGGGTTGGCGTGTGGATAAAAAAATGTATAAGAAAAGGAGTAGAAATACCTCTTATGAAACGTCTTAATGCAAGAGCTGTCGCAACATTGGAGAGCGGAGCTTGGGCAGAAATATAAATAATATGATTGTTTTTTATAATAGCGTAGTAAAACGTTTTAACGATACCTATCCATATGCTGATCGAACAACATGGGCACATACTGTAGATAATTTTAGCACTTTAGATGTAAAAAAGATAAGTTAACGTTATAATGTTAAGCAAGAACTAATAAGAGGAAGATTTTTTGAATTTGAAGAGACATGTCTCACGCAAAGTTCGTATCGTCCTTTTACACGACTATGGCTCTATTATAATCGTATCTTCAATGATGGAGTTTATCAGATACCACATGTATTCCCTATGAGGCAAGCAGTAGAAAATAGAGTCATCGAAATTACAAGCATAGGAGCACGAAGCGGTTTTTCTGTGTTGATAGCTAAGAATTTACCTAATCTAGATGCAATAGATACAGGCCAATGCTTTCCACGGTATCTTTATAAAAACGTTGAATCTTCTATAACTGACCATGATGAGAAACAATCCCATTTGTTTACAAATTCAATAAAGGAAAGAAAAACATCTGGTTTACAGAGGCGTGATTCTATCACTGATAAAGGATTAGCGCATTTTAAGCTGCTTATCCTAGTGAGAGCATAACTAAAGATGATCTATTCTATTACGTTTACGGATTATTGCATTCAAAAGATTACCGTGCTCGCTATGCTCATAGTTTATGAAAAATTTATGCAAAGAATTGCCTCCTATCCCTTGTGTAAAAAGCGCTAACGATTTCTGGATATTGTGACAATAGAGTGTGAATTTGATCACTTGCACATGAATTATGAAGGTGGGGAGCCTTATCTTGTGACCTTTAAAAAAGGATAAATCTACTGTTATTTACAACAGCAATATCATCATGACAGACATCTCTCTTGAAGCTTATGAGTATATTGTTAATGGCAACTCCACTCTTGAATGGGTTATGAAGCGTCAATGTGTAAAGACAGATAAAAAGAGTGGTATTGTTAATGATCCTAATCGCTATACTATTGGAATCATTGGTAACCCTGCTTATCCATTAGAGTTGTTTCAAAGGATCATACTGTAAGTTTAGAAACAATGAAAATTGTTAAGAAACTACCAAAATTAGAAGTGTGAGAAACCGAATAGACTTATGAGGTTAACACACCTCATAAAGGTCTCTTGTGTATTGCTTTAAAACGGCAGTCTATAACCTCAATCATCTTATTAAGTTTATTATCTACAATCTTAAAAAGACAGCTTTATTGTTTTCAAAAGCTCTGTTGAAAAAGAGCTTTATGTATTCATTTTACTTATAGATTTTTAAGGTGTCTAAAATCCTCAAAATCTTCAAGAACCTCAAAACTAATAACCATAATGGTCTTAATAGCATTTTTTATGACTAGAACCTATCTTTTGAAATGGCTTTAAAGGATCACATGCTTTTCATAAGATATATTTAATCACTCACTAAAATGATCTATTTTGTCGGTTCAATTTACTAAAAGAAAAACAATGCCATGACTATAAAAATATAATAGCTATAGAGCATGCGTGAAAAAAGCAGGTTTTCATAATCACAATGCAAATGAACGCATTGGTTATAAAGAGCACGGTGCCCATTAAAGTTGTTCAGATTAGAAACCCTTATAAACAAAATCCACAAAAATCATTAAAACCATTTAGTAAAAACTGATACGTTATAAAGCTAAAAATACGCATGATGAGAGCGTTTATAAATATTACTAATGTTATAGATAAGAAAATAACGCAATCGTTTAATGAATTCCATAATATATCTTTGAAATATAAAATATTTATTGATAATAAATAAGTATTGCGTCATATAAATACTATATATATTAGCAGATATGCTATGAAAAAGCATTTTCCACACCTTTAAAATACTTACTGTATTTTATGTTTTTGTTAGCATATGAGTACTTTGTCGGATGTAGCTATGCCATACAATACCCTTTTATGGGAAATGCAACGCCACTCGTAATCTACATATCATTCAATATAATTTGAAACACAATACCAACAAAAATATCACATATACCATTGATATAACCAAGTTAAATGATATCAACCGTCGTAATAGCCCCCTATTCAATACCGGCCTATTTATCGAAGATAAGGAGTTAAATCACTCATGAAACGTACCGTAACATTTATTGTTTTATCTTCTCTATTGATCGTTTTGTTTGCTGTATTAATATCACTTGGATATACCAAAGTGAATGATCTCTATCCGTACAACGAACTTTATCAGTCATACCTCAAATAACAACTATAGAAATTCAGAATATCGCTAAAAAGAAGAAATAGCAAAAGAATAAATTATCTGTATAGAGAAAATGATCTCCTGTAATTTTCCTACCCGTTTTTAAAATACATCTATTGCCTTCATGATGACTGTATAACTATATCGTATAATGGTACAAAAAGGTATAAAAGCCCTTTGAGATCTGGCTACTAAAAAATGGAAGAAGAAAAATTTAAAAGTGCACTAGATATGTTTAGCTAACAAAAAAGTTTTCGTTGCCCGTCTCTGCAAAAACTGAAATTTTTTATTTTTATTCCATACTTTACTCTTGTAACAAAAGAATAACACATATTGCTATAATATAATCAAATACATGTAGTGAGAATAATAAGACATAAAGAAATATTCATATTAGCAACATAATTTCAAGAAATTACCTATTAAAAATGATTTTTGGCATATCTCCTCCTTTAAACGCAAATTATATTTTTTATCCCTTTTAAAAGTGAAAAATATTATTTTCAGACCTATTCATAAGTGGGATGAGCTATGTGAATAAAAAATGTTTGATAATAAGCTTAAGTATATCTTTTATGAGCTATCTTTAGCACAAAGGTACAACATTAAGATTACGGAAATATCGTGATATTATTGGGTATAAAAATCACACTGCCCAAGAGATTTTTCTATTGTACCCTTTATGAGAAATGTTAAAAGAAAGGCAGGATATGCTCTCTAGAGCAAATGAGTGAATGAGCCACCACGGTGATATGCATTTTTTAAAAAGTAGGAAATATCTTTTCTTCAAATTTAATAGGCACATTCTAAAAATAAAGGTTCTACAGACTCATTCCAAATAGAATAGTAATGGGACAAAAATTTTTCAGCATCTGTTTTTCCTATTGCAACAACCTCTTCTAAAGGATTAAGAAAATTTGTTTCATCAAAACCATTCGTATCATACTGTTTGCGATTTTTTAAGCCTTTTCGGGCAATAGCGAGAGCTTGACGCGCTAACTCTAAAAGAATAGTTTGACGAAAAGGAGTTCTTAACCCTTCTTTAGGAACGCGTTGGCGCATATCTAAAACTTCTTCAAAACACCAATCTTTTGTCAAAGATTCTGCCTCATTAAGTGCTTCCCTATCATAAAGAAGCCCGACCCAAAAAGCCGACAACGCACAAATTTGCTTCCAAGAGCCGCAATCAGCTCCTCTCATTTCTAAAAATCTTTTTAAGCGGACTTCAGGAAATAACGTTGATAAGTGATTAATCCAATCTCCCATGTTTGGAATTGAATTTGCAACTTGTCCTTTTAATGCTCCATTCATAAACTGGCGAAACGTTATATGTGTACAATCATAATAACGACCATCACGCACAACAAAATACATTGGAACATCAAGAGCCCATTCAACATAATCAGCAAAACCAAAACGCTCAGAAAATATAAAGGGAAGAACGCCTGTCCTCTGATTATCCGTATTACGCCAAATTTCAGAACGCCACGACAAAAAGCCATTTGGGCGTCCTTCTGTAAAAGGTGAACTTGCAAATAATGCTGTTGCAATGGACTGTAATTTCATGGATACCTGCATTTTTCGCCGCATATCACTTTCAGATGAAAAGTCAAGATTAACCTGAACTGTTGATGTGCGATACATCATATTAAGACCATTATGCCCCACTTTAGGCATATAATCAGTCATAATCTGGTAACGTGATTTAGGCATTCGTGGCGTTTCAGCTAAAGTCCACTTTGGACTAGCTCCAAGACCTAGAAAACCTATACCCAATGGTTCTGCAATTTTTTTGAGAAGAGTTAAATGCTCCATCAACTCGTGATATGTATGGCCTACTGATTTTAATGGTGCACCAGATAATTCAAATTGTCCTCCAGGTTCCAAAGAAATGGCTCCCTGATCAACTGATCCTACGAGCCCAATAATATTCTCTTCATCTAAAATAGGTTTCCACCCTAAGGCGCTTTGCATCCTCTCTAAAAGCGCTCGGATTCCCCTCTCTCCTTCATAAGGAACAGGGTGAAAACCATCTTTATAAAACGGAAATTTTTCATGTTCTGTACCAATACGCCAATCATCTTCTGCTTTATACCCCCCTTGGAAATAGCTAACCAAGGAATCTAAGTTATAAATTTCACTTTCATCAGTTATATCAAGCGCCATAACTTATCGTATCCTATCATTGGTATCATCATCTTAAATGAATTGTTTAGAATGATTTTACAGATTTCTCAATCCATTGCCCAATCCCCCACGGTAGCATTAAGAAGAGCCAAAGCAGCAACAGCGGCAGTGTCAGCGCGTAAAATACGCGGACCTAATGATATTGGAACCACAAAAGGATATTTTTTTAAAAAGTTCCGCTCTTCTTCACTAAAGCCACCTTCCGGTCCAATAAGAATACCAGGTGTTGTAACGTCACGCCTTTTAAAAGAAGGTAATGGATTATGCAATTTATGCTCTTCATCACAAAAGAATAAAGGCTGTGTCTCATCCCATCGTACTAAAAGTTCTGTTAATGATAGAGCAGATACGCATTCAGGGAGAGATAAAATGCCACACTGTTCAGAAGCTTCAATAACATTGGCTTCCATACGCGCCATATTGATACGCGTAACCTGCGTATGATGCGTTATAACAGGCTGCAAAATCGATACCCCCATTTCAACAGCTTTCTGCACCATATAATCCAACCGCGCGTTTTTGAGTGGAGCAAAACAATAAATAAGATTGGAATGCGTCGTTTGTAATCTTTCTTGATGGATAAGCTGAACCACAACAAATTTTTTCTTAACAATGATAAGTTTAGCAAGCCACTCACCATCCTGTCCATTAAAAAGTAAAATTTCTGCTCCTTCTTTCATACGCAAAACATGCACAAGATAAGAAGCTTGTGCCCCCTCTATCTTTATTTCTTCATTCAAAGCCAATGTCTGTCGTATAAATAATCTTTTAAGTTTATAATTTATGCGCATAAAAATTTTGCCAATGCTCACTATCGTCATCGAGAAAATAAAGAAAAATATATAGCAAAAAGAAAAAATTATATCTATAGAACTATAATATATTAAAGAATTATAGAGTTTTTTTAGCTTTATGAGATAATAATAGGAACTTATAGATCCTTAAGTGATTCTACTTTCATGAAAGTTTAAATAATGCACCATTCATCTTGCATTCAGTCATTGATGCATCCGTGGAGGAGAAATATGTCTGCTAAAAAAGCTACAATTATTACGATTACAACCCTCTTAGCCTTTATTTTGATTACAGTGGGAATTGGTTCTGTTGGAGCAGATGGGAAGCATACAATTACCAAAGATGGTTATGGTATTTCTTCTGGGATTCAGTAAGCACTAACCGACATCCCCCTTAAAAATTTAATGTTTTTTAGAAACTTTTATAAGATTTACATCAATATTATGAATTTCTTGTATTTGAAAGATTCCATAAGAAGGATTTTTATTCCTCTCTTCGATCAGTTATCTATATCAACCACACTTATGACGGAGAGAACGATTTTTACTGCTTCACCACGAACGGATTTAAAATGAGAAAATCTTCCGATAGAGTGGGACCTCTGATTTAAATTAAAAGACAATTTAAGTTGCAAAAAGACGAATTACTATTATAAGATAGAATGCTATATAGATAAAAAACAATTCTCAATCTGCGTCAATGTCTTTTGTAACCCAAAAATTACCATGGTTTTGCCCTTTAGAGCTTAGAGAAAATGTAAAAGGCCATGCAAGGCTATTAGCGAGACATTGGACATCTTTACATAAAGTTTCTGATCTATAGTTTTTGCGTAGTTGTGCCTGTAATATCAATTCATTCTGCTTCCCTTGCGCGATAGCAGTTGCAACGGTTCCTTGAATGGATAAGCTCAAGTCTGCTGTACGCATTAATGACTCTGTCACCTTCATCATACCTTCTGAAAAGCTTGTCTGAATATCCCAGTGATCAAATGTTGTTGAAAAAGTATCATTAGTCATTAAAAGAAATTGTTGTTTATTTAAAAGTCTTGTTTGTAATTCATTCAAATCATATCCTAAGAGCCGACCAGAAGACATCTTCAGTGTTAATTCACCCTGCATTTGCGTAAAAATTTCTCGCCAAGAATCAGCAAGTGTTCGTATCGTTGCAGTAAAATTCGTTTTGCTTTGTATAAATGGAATAAATCCCAAGGTTTCTAAAGTCTCCTGCATATCAATAGAAGCACCTGAAATATTTCCTCCTATACGCACTTTCTGTCCAGCTGGCGTAACTTCAATATTACTCTGCACGGATCCACCAAAAATATTCGCATGTCCAAGATCAAAAATACCATGCCCATTTCTTATTTGTATTGCAGCCGCTAAATTTGTGAGGGAAATATTTCCTACTTTAGCTTGTGGCGCAGAAAGTCGTATATCCACGCCAATACGATCAAAAATTGTCATATCAAAGAAGGAATTTTTCTTTTTACCTGAAAAAAACATTGAACCCAAGAGGCGAAGATCTAGGTTATCAAAGGCTAACGAGCCCATAACATTTGGTACATAATCTTGAAAATCGAGTTTTAAAGCTCCTCGCGCATTGGCTTTCCCCATCGTAAATGTAACATTGTTCATTTGAATATGCATTGGCTGCGCTAAAAAATGAGATTCCCATACAATGGGTATTTTTAATTTATGTCCCCAAAACTGATTTCCACCAACCCAAGACAATGTCTGATTCCATCCCGGAGAACGCATCGATACTTTTCCGTCAAAAATATAATATTCAGATAACCGAGCCTTTCCTGTAAAAGTTATTCCCCCACGTACAGAATTGAGACTTGCCCTAATATGACTTTTTCCTCCTGCAAGAAGCAGCAATGCTTGAGAAGCATCAATTGATAACTTTGTAAATTCTCCGCGCCAACGCGCATCTGCACGTAACCGTACTTCCTGAGTCGATTCCGGACAATCTAAAGTCGCATTTAATCCTGTTATTTTTTCTGCCATCCCCGAAAAACTATCGTGATAAACAAGAACACCATTTTTAATGACAATCCGCCCAAAAGGTTGTTTTAAAAGGTGCTCTATCTCTGGATGTTCAGGATTATGTTTTAATATTTCACGCGTATTGCGTATTGCCAACCCTAATGCACCTTGTGAGCGAGAAAACCGATCAAAAAAATCTGCTATTGTTTTAACAGGCTTTTCCATAACAAATTGAGGACGCATAATCCGCGTCTCTGAAAAAGAAACATGTCCCCAAAGAAGATCGACGACAGAAAGATCAACTTCTATTGATTCAGCTTCCATTAATGGCGCAACATCATCCATTTTTGATGTTAAAGTAACGCCAGAAAGAAATGCTTTAGGATAAGGAAAAAGATGTAACCGCGGTGGATCACGCAATTGCACATTGTAACCGGTCCATGCACTCAAATCCTGCGCTAAACGAATACGAATCGCATCTGTAGAGATAAGATAAGGTAAAACGAGAATCCCCACTCCAAATAAAAAGATAATTGTAATAAAAATTCCGCTCAAAAATTTTATTATTCTGATGCGCACAATATCCCTCTATATTTATCCCCCTATAACAGATTAAAAACAAACTTAAATGATCATAAAAAGTTTTTATAACCCTATAATTCACTATATCCACTTTGTATCTTCATTATTTTTGTTCTTTATCCAAAATTTATTCAAACAGCAATGTTGCTGCTTCTTTATAAAGCAATTATTTAAAAGTCTTCAAAACTATAAATCCACAACATTATAAAACCATTCTTACTGTTCTCATATGAATATTGCTATAAAACTCTATCGTATTATTAGAAAATGCTTTACAAAAAAACAAACAGCCTTACCGAAAGGATCTCTGAATGAATAATATTATCGATGGAAAAAAACTTGCTGAAGAGATTATTGCGAAAGTTAAGGCCGAAACAATAAAGCTCCGCCATCACTATAATATACAACCTAGTATCGCTGTTATTATCGTTGGAGATGATCCCGCAAGTCAAATATATGTCACCTCAAAAAATAAAAAAGCCGAAGAATGTGGGTTTCGTTCAATCAAACATGTCGTTTCCAAAGAAACGCAAGAAAAAGAACTCCTTCAACTTATTGCAACATTAAATTCTGATCCAAAAATTCATGGTATTTTGGTACAGCTGCCTCTCCCTGCTCATATGAATACAAATCGCATAACACAAGCCGTTGCTTTCCAAAAAGATGTTGATGGTTTTCATTATATTAATGTAGGAAAACTCGCGGCAAATGCACTTGAAGATGCGATTATTCCCTGCACACCAGCTGGTGCCATGATGATGATTGAACAACACTGTGGGCAAGATTTATCTGGACTTGATGCTGTCGTTGTTGGACGCTCTAATATTGTTGGAAAACCTATGGCTGCCCTTTTAACAGCAGCCAATGCCACTGTGACAATTGCCCATAGTCGTACCCGTGACCTTGATGATGTGTGTCGAAGCGCTGATATTCTAGTAGCAGCTGTAGGCCGCCCACAAATGATTAAAAAAGACTGGATAAAAAATGGTGCAATTGTTATTGATGTCGGTATTAACCGCGTTGCTGCACCAGAAAAAGGTATAGGGAAAACACGTCTTGTTGGTGATGTCGATTTTGAAAATGTAAAAGAAAAAGCTGCTGCGATCACCCCTGTTCCAGGAGGCGTTGGGCCAATGACTATTGCCATGCTTATGGTTAATACACTTAAAGCCGCCGCGCGATCACACAATCTGCCTATACCAAAACTCTAAGAATTGTAACAATTTCTTGTATATGGTTTTATTGTACATGATTAAGCTTGTTTATTTTTGCATTTTTCATGTCATAAAAACAGATGCTCCTTGATCTGCACGATTAACGGATTGACGAAAAACATGAAAAAGTTCGCGTCCAACACCATGTTCGTTTTTTGAAAGATCAGGAGGTATGATTTTTCGCACGTTAAATTTTGCTAAATCCTCCAAAAGAGTTAATTTACCCTCACGAGCATCAAGAAAAATAATATCACCATCCTGCAAACGTGCAATGGGGCCATTATCCACTGCTTCCGGTGTCACATGAATGGCAGCAGGAATTTTTCCTGACGCCCCTGACATACGCCCATCGGTTATCAATGCTACCTTTTGACCGCGATCTTGTAAAACGCCTAAAATGGTCGTTAATTTATGAAGCTCTGGCATACCATTGGCTTTTGGTCCTTGATAGCGAATGACAGCGATAAAATCTTTACCATACAACACTCCAGATTTAAACGATTTTTGTAGTTCCTCTTGATCATTAAAAACAAAGACTGGTGCTTTAATCTGCCAATACTCTGGTTTAACAGAGGAAACTTTTATAATAGCTGTTCCCAAATCTCCCGATAAAACACGAAGACCACCGTCAGGCTGAAATGGCTTTCTCCACCCTGCTAACACCTTATGATCACCACTTTCCTTGAGAGCCGCTTCACGCACCACATGACCATCAGCAGAAAGCTTTGCTTCAATTGCATAAGCATTGAGATCTTTACCAAAAACCGTAGAAACATCTTCATGTACTAAACCTGCCTCGATAAGCTCGCGAATAATAAATCCCATCCCCCCAGCAGCATAAAAATGATTGATATCCGCTAAACCATTAGGATAAATGCGCGCTAAAAGAGGCACAACAGATGAAATTTCTGCAATATCATGCCATGTCAATTTAATACCGCAAACAGCAGCCATAGCAATCAAATGAATCGTGTGATTGGTAGAACCTCCTGTTGCATTTAATCCTACAATGGCATTCACAAAAGAACGCTCATCAATGATCATACCAAGTGGACTATAATGATCACCAAGATCTGTTATTTCAAGTACACGTTTCGTAGCTTCTTTTGTTAAAGCATCACGCAACGGTGTATTCGCATTAACAAAAGAAGCTCCCGGCATATGAAGCCCCATCATCTCCAGTATCACCTGATTAGAGTTAGCGGTTCCGTAAAATGTACATGTTCCTGGTCCATGATAAGAACGTGCTTCTGATGCTAAAAGTGTTTGGCGATCTATTTTATTTTCCGCGTAAAGTTGACGTATCTTCGCTTTTTCATCATTACCTTGACCACTTGTCATAGGACCAGCTGGTATAAAAATTCCTGGTAAATGACCAAATGTTAGTGCACCAATCAATAAACCTGGTACAATTTTATCACATACCCCAAGATACAATGCTGCATCAAAGACATCGTGTGATAAGCTTATAGCTGTCGCCATTGCAATTACTTCACGCGAAAAAAGGGAAAGCTCCATCCCCGCATTTCCCTGCGTAACACCATCGCACATCGCGGGAACACCACCTGCAACCTGTGCAACACCACCAACCATACGGGCCGACTCTTTAATTAAGTGAGGAAATTTTTCAAAAGGTTGATGAGCTGAAAGTAAATCGTTATATGCCGTGATAATGCCAATATTCCCAACGATATTTCCCTTCAAACGCTCTTTATCTATTGCACCACAAGCAGCAAAACCGTGAGCCTGATTGGCACATCCTAAAAAACTCCGTTTGGGGCGATGAACTTGTGCTTTCGCAATACGATCTAAGTAAATTTCTCGTGTTGATCGAGAACGTTCATAAATCCTTCGTGTAACTGTAGCAATAGTCTTGGAAAGTGTCATATTCCCCTCCCTCTTTCATTGAGAGAGACTACGTTTTTATTCACCTTGTCTCTCATATTCTGATTCACTTATTTCATTATCTGCAGGCGACCAATAAACCTGTACAAGATGAGGGGAATTACGCAAAACTGCCCGAATAGGCATTTCTATTTCAGATCCATCTTGACAAGCTTCTTCAAAACAATCGCGTTTCTGAAAACCTTCGATATGGAGAATAATACAACGAGACTGCATAATAACTGGCAAAGTTAGTGAGAGTCTTGGCTCAACAGCACTCTTAGCATGAAGGGGTAAAACAAGTGCTTGTGTTCGCAGATCAAGCGCTTGCTTTAAACGATCAGCATCAGGAAAAAAAGAAGCCGTATGTCCATCACCCCCCATTCCTAAAACAACAACATCAAAGGGTTTAGGCAAAGTATTAATACGACTCGCCGCTGAAAAAGCAGCAAGTTCAGCAGTAATCGCTTTATGATAAAGCCCTACAAAACGCGCTTTTTCGGCAAAATTTTGTAACAAATGACACCGTACCATATGCTCATTTGAACGTTCATCGTGTGTAGGAACGAAACGTTCATCGACCAAAGTGATAATGATATTTTTCCAATCAATATCCGCTTTTGACAAATAATGAAAAAACAATTCTGGTGTTTTACCACCAGACACCGCTAAAACTGCTCTCTTACGCTCAAGAACAGATACACTAAGCTCTGCGGCTACTCGATCTGCTAATGCCAAGGCTAAAGTCTGAGGGGTTTCAAAATCTAAACGGTCAATATTCATTCTATACATACTTATTGCTCTAAACTAAATTGTTCCATATACGCCCATCACGTTCCATGAGAATCGTCGAAGCAGATGGCCCCCACGAACCAGCGCTATAACTGTGAAAAGGCTGTTTTATTGCTTCCCACCCCTCAATGATTGGATCAATCCAACGCCAAGCAGCCTCAACTTCATCACGACGCATAAACAGCGTTTGATCTCCACGAATAACATCCATTAATAAACGTTCATAAGCATCAGGATTACGTTCAGAAAATGCGGAAGCAAAACTCATATCTAATGGAATGTGATGAAACCGCATACCGCCGTAACTTGGATCCTTAATCATTAACCATTGTTTTACACCCTCATCAGGTTGGAGACGAATCACAAGCCGATTAGAAAAAAATTCATCTAAATCCACATTAAAAATATTATGAGGAATAGGTTTAAAAACCACAACAATTTCAGACATTCGCGTGAACATGCGCTTACCTGTTCGCAAATAAAAAGGCGTATTAGCCCAACGCCAGTTATCAATCTTAACCTTAAGCGCTACAAATGTTTCAGTATTACTCACTCTTCCCAGATCATCGAAATAAGACTCTACAGATATACCATTTGATAGACCAGAAAGATACTGCCCACGTACAGTATGCTGTCCTACATTATGTACATCAAGCGGTGTTAAAGAATGTAAAATTTTAAGTTTTTCATCGCGCACAGCATTAGCACTGTTGGTAAATGGTATTTCCATCGCAACCAAACAAAGTAATTGCAGCATATGGTTTTGAACCATATCACGTAGAGCACCAGTGCTTTCATAATATTCTTTACGCCCCTCTAACCCTAAAGATTCAGCAACGGTTATTTGAACATGATCAATATAGTTGGAGTTCCATAGCGGTTCATAAAGTGTATTAACAAACCGCAATGCCATTAAGTTTTGAACAGTTTCCTTCCCAAGATAATGATCAATACGAAAGATCTGTTCTTCATTAAAGGCGCTTGCAAATGCATCATTAAGTGAAACAGCTGTTTTTACATCGCGACCAATTGGTTTTTCAATGATAATCCGTGTTTGTGGTGTCACCAAATCATTTTTTCCCAACTTCATCGCAATATCAGCAAAAAGTGACGAACTAACAGCCAAATAAAAAGCTCGAATATTCGCTGAACCTTGTGACAGAAGGAGAGCTAAATCCTCCCACCCTCGATTTGAGGAAACATCAACAGAAACATAGCTTAAACGTGCAAGAAAACGATTGAGTTCTGTTGAATTGAGATCTTTTGGATGGATATGTTTTTCTAAAGAAGTGCGGACAAAATTTTGATATTCTTCATGACTTAAGGAAGTGCGGGAAGCCCCAATAATACGTGTTGGCTCACTGAATTGACCAACACACTGACAATGATACAAGGCCGGCAAAAGCTTGCGCGACGCCAAGTCACCATTGCCACCAAAAACAATACAATCAAAGGAAGAAACTGGAATAATTTTACGCACCATGAACTTGTTTATTTTTCTATTCGATTATGAAATCCCATATCACTTATAAAAGCTTCCATTATTAAAGCAGACAGATACTAAATAAGCCATTAATTTTCTTCATTTCAAGCAATGTTTCCATTAAAGGCGATCCATTAAAGAAAACCAACGCATTGCTAAAAATATAAGCGGATAACGCAAAACTCCTCCCCCCGGAAAAGATGAAATCTTTAAGTCTTGGAAATAGGAAAAACGTTCATATTTTCCAGTCAACCATTCTGCGTATAATTTTCCTATGAAAGGAGCCAGCATAACGCCATGCCCTGAATAACCACCACAATAAGTCATCCTTGAGAAAAGTTGTCGAACATAGGGCATGCGCTCAACTGTGATGGCAACCGTTCCTCCCCAACAATGGCTTAAATTGATAGAATGTAATTGAGGATAAATTTCAGCAATTTGCCGTTTTATACGTTCATCTAAATTCAAAGGATGTTTATTATCATAACTTTCTACGCCACCAAATAAAAGACGATTATCAATGCTTTTGCGAAAATAGCGAACCATAAAACGGGAATCATCAACCGATTCTCCGCCTGCGAGAATTGAACTGTGCTTTGGTAATGGGTCCGTTGCTCCAATATAAGAACGAATAGAAACAATATTTTTTTCAATAAAACGCTCCAGACCAAGTTTATACCCATTTGTTGCAAGTAAAACATGCTCTGCTGTTACACTGCCTTTTTCTGTTATCACTTTCCAATGGGCTCCCTTGCGCTTTACTGTCGTTACTTGTGACTTCTCATAAAGCTTAGCACCAGCATCTTTAGCTTTTTTTGCCAATCCAATAATCAATTTTAAGGGATTTATATGGCCGGTATCCGCATCATAAATACCACCACAATAAAAAGACGATCCAAGTCGCCTAGATGTTTCTGCCCTATCCATAAAAGTAAGCGCATGATAGCCATAACGCTGCATCACCTCAATATGCCGTTGATAAGAGAGAAGCTCACGCCTTTTATGTGTCACAGAAAGCTGTCCTCCTATCAAATCACACGAACAATTAGGCATCGCGCATAAAGATAAAATATCTCTTTTAGCTTCTTCTGCTAAATCAAACAGAGCCTTACTTCGCTCAAAACCATACTTTTTTTCTAATGTTTCTACCCATTGCCGTTGCCCTGTTCCCAGCTGTCCACCATTGCGCCCTGAAGCACCATCACCAAAACGTGATGCTTCAAATAAAACAACATCTACTCCAGCCTTGACTAAATGATAAGCAGCCGACAGACCCGTAAATCCGCCTCCAATAATGACCACATCACACTGTCTGTTTTCACAAAAAGAAGGATAAGAGGGACGTTCTTTTAAAGTATCTTCATACCAAGAAATTCCTGGAGAAATTGAATTATAATCAATCATCGTCATAAAATTTAAACATTCAGCAGAAGATATTCACGCTCCCACGGACTAATTACTTCCATGAAAGTTTCAAACTCTTGTCGTTTGATTGCAGCATAAGTACTGACAAACACATCCCCTAAAATAGCACGTATCGCTGTATCTTGTTCAAACAAATTGACTGCCTCAATGAGTCCACGCGGTAACTCAATATTATCAGCGTTTACATTATTTGTCGCTGGCTCATCCGGCTCAATTTTTTGTTGCAAACCAATAAGACCACACGCTAGAGAAGCTGCAAGGGCTAAATAAGGATTCGCATCTGATGAAGGAAGTCTATTCTCAACACGCCGCGCTTGAGGAGCAGAACGGGGAACTCGAAAAGCTGTAGTACGGTTATCATATCCCCATCGCAAATTAACAGGAGCCGAATTATCAGGGACAAGACGTCGATAAGAATTCACATAAGGCGCAAGCATCACAAGTACCCCTGGCATATGTTTTTGCAATCCACCAATAAAATGGCGAAAACAGATACTTTCTTCACCATTTTCCTGTGTAAAAATATTCATACCGGTTTTCTTATCAACAACCGATTGGTGAATATGCATAGCAGAACTCGGCTGCCCTTGAATGGGTTTTGCCATAAAAGTTGCATACATATTATGTTTTAGAGCTGCTTCACGAATTGTTCGTTTGAACATAAAAACTTGATCCGCTAATTCAATAGGATCACCATGACGTAAGTTAATTTCAAACTGACCTGCTCCTTCTTCATGAATGAGAGTATCAATTTCCAATCCTTGTGCCTCTGAAAATTGATAAATATCATCAATCAAATCATCAAACTCATTAACACCAGCAATGGAATACCCTTGTCCACCACCAATTGAACGCCCAGAACGACCAACCGGTGGAACTAACGGATAATCAGGATCGGGATTTTTTTGTACCAAATAAAACTCAATTTCTGGTGAAACAACAGGGCTTAAACCCATTTTTGTGTAAAAATGAACCACCGTTCGTAAAACATTGCGTGGTGTGTAATCCACAACCTGACCATTTTGATACACAAGATCACAAATCACCTGTGCTGTGGGAGCATCTTCCCATGGAACAATGCTTAACGTAGAAAGATCAGGCTCAAGGCGTAAATCACCATCTGCTTTAGGATATTCAAAACCATGACCATCTTCAGGATAATCCCCTGAAATTGTTGCCATAAAAACTGCTGAAGGCAATGCTAATGATGTTTCCGATGTAAATTTTTTAGAAAGCATCATCTTGCCCCGTGGTACCCCTGCTTGATCAGGCGTAATACATTCAATATCCTCTACCTTACGGAAAGCAAGCCATTGTGAAACTTGTTCCCAATTGTGCACACCACGTAAACTTTTGAGAAAACGAGAGACAGGTTTAAAATTTTTACTTTTCGTTTGTTTACCATTTTTTACAGCCATAACATACCAACTTTACAAACAATCAAGTTCTATTCTTATAGTATCAGCCCCTGCTTAAACGACATGAAAAAAAATTATCAACTGATATTTTTGAAGAATACTATAAGATCTATCAAGGTAAAAGAACTTTACGCTCAACAAGCTATCCTATCACCATAGTGAAAAAGTTGATATTGCACGCGATACATCGGTGCGAACCTTCTTCTTATATAAAACAGCGAGAAATACCATATTGTACGTAACCTAATTCCGATTCAAATAATCATATATAAGCAAACATTGGCGAGGATAATAAAGGTGAAATATTTAATTTCCTTTTGGTTGTAGTAATGCTTCATATTAAAAGAAAAGTTTCTTTTCTTTTAATATGAAGCAAGTTTTGTAACTCTATTGTTATCCACATAGAAGTAAACACCCTAGGATGGTGAGTAGCCTTTACAGCTAGTGCTTACAAACACTCACCCCGCCGTAATATACGTAAATGTATTTTCAGGATAAGATATACGCTCAGCATTTCCGACATGAAACTTAACCATCCCCTGCATAATAGAGCTATCAACCTTGCTCTGAGCAGATACTTATAGACTCTGCACTTATATCAATTCCCACCGCTTGACATTGCACTTCGCACACAATATTTGGAGCTGAAAATACAGTAGATAGGATTTTTTGCTAATTGCGCCATGCGTGATCCAACATTTGATAGTCTCCAGCCCACTAGGGGTGTGTTATTCTATATCTAAAAAGCCAAAAAATCAGGATCTGAGAACACAATAATATCAATTTCCTTTGAACTAACGTCCTTCATCGTCGATCTTCCACCATCGTAAAATCTTTTTTGTATCAGTTGCTTTCACATACTTTGACTTATGATCTAGTGATACTGTGCAGATTGAGTCCACACCCCCAGAGCCCAGATTGTAATTAAGTTCGTAGCATTCTGCTCTTTTATAGAGCTAATATTTGAAAATAAATAACCATAATCTTCAGATATAATACGCCTAGGTTCAATAATTACCGTAAGCTTATGTAAATCACAACCCAATTGTGATAATGCCTCATAAATTTTGCGAGGGTATTCGTCATTGACCGTCACGGCATCGCAGAACACTGTGGAAGTCGGATATCCCCCGCCTAGACTGATAAAACTTTTTTGATCCTTCAATGCGTAAATATCCTTTCCAGCCTTAGTTAAGGTGGATACTATTAACTCAGTCGAATTCAAATTAGAGCCCACATGCAAAGGCACCCCATTAAGCCTAATCCTATTGGATTCTAGCAAAGATAATGCGGCACGTAACTCCGCCGCAGTCATACCAAAACGCGATCTATCCCCGTTTGCCAGTACATGGCACAATCTCAATGAGATTTTAGGCAATATGTCAAAATGGCGGGCAAGAGCGATGATGTCATGTAATTCGATAATATTATCACACTGGACATTTATATGTTTTCTAATAGATAATTCTATCTCTTCTCGAAGTTTTACAGGGATATTAAAAAATATATCTCTACCTTTAAAACCATCTTTTTGCGCTAATGATATTTCATAATCAGACGCAAATTCCAAGTCCCAGCAACATAACAATGATGCCCCGCATGTCCATTAAAATACCCTGCTTTTTCTCGCCCTAGGCATCCATAGCCCGACCACGTAAAACAAGATACCAATTACAATATCAGACCATAAGGCTGCAAGAGAAAGTTCTTTTATATTTTTATCCTTACATTGCCTCTTAAACAAGCTAGCCTGTTCATATAATAAGTTATATGTATAATACATATAACTTCTACAAAATGAGGATTCATTATGTTCCGTGAAAATCTTTGGTAATACACTCGGGTGATTGGATCACCAGTCGCCCGTCAATAATATAGTGCAAGTTAAGAAATTGGGGGAGGTAAGCTGTGCAACTCGTGGATCATCCTTTTGTGAAGTTCGATCAACTCAAGCCAATTTACAACTTCACATATCCGTTATTTCGCACTATTTCAAATGAATTTTACGATTACCTAGACTTTAATAAACTAGCGCAAAGTAAGCAGATTCCACAAGCGCGTACCATTTCTCTTTATTTGCATATTCCCTTTTGCGAAACCATCTGTTCCTTCTGTCCCTTTCAGAAAGGGGCCTACAAGCGCATTAAGCAAATCGAATCTTATATGTCAGCGCTTACCACAGAGATCAGAACCAAAGGAAATTTCATTCGCTCGCTTAGAGGGCCCATCCGCAGCATCTATATAGGGGGCGGCACACCGTCGCTTTTGTCTGCAGATAATATCCGACACATCGGAAAAGTATTGCATGGCGAATTTGAGCTCTCTTCCTTAACCGAGTTTACACTGGAAAGCAAACCGAAGAGCGTCACACGTGATAAACTTTATACTGCCCGTGAGATCGGCGTTAACCGGATCAGCTTTGGTATACAGAGTTTCATTGAGCGTTTCCGATCATTGTTTAACCTCACCCCAACACGTGAACAAATCAACAATACCGTAGCTTGGTCACAAGAGATCATTGGACATGTCGGTTTCGACCTACTATATGGCATGCACAGCCAGCAAGCCGAAAAACTATTATACGATTTGAAGCAAGCCAGCGAGATTCATCCTGAAACAATCAACCTCTATGCAATCAACAATCTGGCTATCACGTCGCAACTGCATAAGTCTTACGCACAAAAAGGGCTAAAGCCATCCAGCCTACAGCATCGACAGATGCTTCGCTTATTTAGCGACATCGTTATGCGCAGCTGCGGCTATGCGCCGTGTAATGAACATTCCTATATCAAAATTGCCAATAACACTCCTCTAACGCTCGCTAAAACGAGTTCAGCTAATTATTTCCGCTATCACAAATATTTGCATGGTTATCATGACGATTATGTGGTTGGATTCGGAGCGTCAGCACTGTCGATTCTCGGCTCACTCGTCACACGAGCCAATCCCAGTCGAAGCGGATACATTACCGACATACAACTTAAAGGCAAATCCCTTAAAGGCAAATCCAAAGTATACTACAATTGGGTATCAGCGGAGCAACAAGCCTCCAAGGCTTTGTGTATGAGGCTACCTTATAACGGTTATGCCAAAAAAGAAAGAATTGACTGGACCGCACTCCCCTCTTTCGTTTACAATAACCTACAACAGCTCATAGGTGCAGGTCTCATCGCAGAAAGTGATAACGATCTCCAGCTGACTCAGCGTGGTTGGCAATGGTATTCCAACCTTATGTATTTTCTTCTACCTCAGGCAGATAGGAATATCTTGGACGGCTATGTCTCAAACATGCTGAATACAACCGCCGTACTTGATGGGCCAGCGGAAACCTGTGTGGCATCTTAAGGAGAAAAGAATGTTCACTCTTTTTGCCAATAAGAACATACGCTATTTTTGCCTAACCGTTAGTCTGCTCGCCTTACTCAGCGGTGCTTTGCGCACTGCCATCCCGCTATTAGCAAGACAATCTGGATATGGCGTAGTCGGAGTAAGTTGGGCGCAAGGTCTCTTCTCATTAGCGTGGCCAATTTTCGGCATCCTTGCAGGCGCTTTACTTGATTGCTGCGACAAAATAAAACTTGCCACCTCGGCTCTCCTCATCTTCATGCTACTGCATATTGTACTGTTCGTACTGCTCATGATACAGATTGCTCCAGCCGAACAAATTTTCTTCTATGCAACCATTGCTGGATTCATCGTCGTTTCTGCCGAAGCTTATATAATGACGATTCCACCACTTATCATGGAGGGAGAGCGATTGATGACCTTCTACTCAATTGTCTTGTTTTTAGATTTCGGGGTCTCCTATTTTCTTGCCCCTGTCATAACAAGCAGCATTTTAGCGCATAGCACACTGCTATTTCTTGGCCTGTTAATCGTGCTTTTTATCACATTGATTTTTACCGCTCGCCGTGCTGTTCCGACATCGCCAACACCTGATAAAGAAAACATCACTTTTCGTTATATCATTGCCGGCTTTCGTTTCATTTTTTCAAATCGGCATCTTACCTCCCTTACATTACTCACATTCTTTCTATCGGTGGTATTTGGAGCATTCCTAACCTCGTTCATCTTCTTCGTTACCGACGGTCGGTATCTGGGCCTACATAGCAGCCAATATGGCGTGATGTTTGCAGCCTACGCGCTTGGTACAATGGCAGGTGCCCTATTTGCGCCACGTATACGCTATGCACCGGTGCGCCTAGCTGTTCTCACTGACGGTTTAGGGACGATTATCTTGCTGCTGGTTCCAGCCTTTTCAAAAAGTGCTGTCGTCGTATGGGGCGTCACCTTTATCGCTGGCGTTGGAGCAAGCTTATGGTTTATTGGTGTTACCGCCTTCAGGCAGCGCCTCACACCAAAGCAACTTCTCGGGCGAGCTAATTCTGCTTTTCGGGTGATCGGCTATGCTGGAATGCCGGTCGGAAGCTTTTTGGTCGGCGTCCTTGGTTCTTTTATATCATTGCAGTTTGCTGCCGCCTTTATCGCTGGACTACTATTGGTGGCTATCGCGATAACGCTTCCGTTTCTTTGGCAGGCTGATCATATAGACACACCCAACCCTGCCACGAGGTAACAGCTGCCTTTTAAAAAAGACACGGTCAAAAAAGGCACACATACCCTATTACGCAATCGATTGACCTGTTCTTTGGACGAGGAAATTATAACCGTAATGGCTGATAGAGCCAGCGGCAATAATGGAAGCAGCTAAACAAGCGTTAAAGGCAAAATAGCCCCTTTTACGTTGCATTGGGCGATGATCTCAACGCCTATATGAAGGATGCAGAGAGCTTATAGCGTACGGAGCACAATTCTTAACTAAAAACTCCGCCCTAGCAATGCCCACTTATACTCCAATTAATCTGTCACCCGCTGGACATCAAATGCCTCACCCCTTTACTGCTCCTCAAAATACATTTTGCTGCACTTACGCGCCGTATTCTTCCTTTGGAATTAAAAGAGCAGCCCTCCTTTCCTAATTTAAGATCTCTGTCTACAAAACGCAGCAACAGATGCGACCATATATGCAATCACGCCTTAGGACCTGCATAGTAGAAAGCTTAGTTCAAGAAATTCATAAAGCCTATATCCCAATAAATTTACCACCCAATTCACCTTTTAAAAGGGCGGCTTTATATAAACCGTTAGAGCAAGCTATGAAATCCTTAGGTGTATTAGAAATAATTGGCGGTTTTTACCTCAGACCAATGTTGATTGACTTTTACTCGTGCATATACGCAAGCGGTGCTACTCTTTTCTCAGATAGAAAGGACATAATCGTTACCATCTGACCTATTATTATTTGAAAATAAAGAAAAAGTATCAGTGTGACTGATGATATTGAAGAGCTATCTCATTATGTGGCTGTACTTAATTACGGCATTGGGAAGCTAGACACGCAATCACCCATTTCTGCGCGCCTTCTGCATAATATTCATAAGATTTTATTACGCGGTAAACGCGGTACGTCCAAAAGCCTTGGCGAATTTCGCAAAGCACAAAATTAGCTTGGTGGTACGCAACTAAAGACAGCGTCATTCGTGCCGCCCACTCCTACCACAGCCCCCCACTTTCTCTACCACCATCCCCCGCTTAGAATCGCGCCAACTCATTACCAGTGCCTCGTCAAACACCACACCAGTCTCAAGGGCGGTAAAATGCGCCTTGCCGCATTTTAATCTTCAGCATTTCTTTAAGGCACAAATCAAACTCGCTATTCGTTCCTTTTGTTTCCAGTACAAAATAAAGCTTTTGCGCGCCATCTCACTCTTAAACACCCCCAAATCCGGCGTGTAAAAGCCTATGAGCGTCATGATTTTAAAGCTCCTTGGCAATTTAAAAAATAATTTTACTTCGGAGGCATTATCATTAATTTTGCGCAAATTCTTTCTCAATTATAAACCACATGATCATATACACTCTTCTCACTCACCAGAGCTGTACGCTCTAAATTCGCCAAAAGTTAGCTACTTGCAAAACATTCTTGCACACTATAGTCTTGGCCAGCTAGTTTTAAATATTTAATACCAGCAATAGTAAAATTGACATACGCTTTATCGAGGATTTCCTCCGCGCACTCTAAAAAAGCTTACGTTTTTTGCAAAATCTAATACGCGCCCACTATTTAGCAAAACATCAATATCATAAGCCTCTTGATATGCTCGTTCCCGATATTTCTAGCTAATAGCAGCACAATCATTTGGCGTATTCAAATCGATAAGCATCTCTACTAAAAACGATGGACAGCTATTAATTTCGACTAAATCCATATAAGATGACCCACACACTATTTTTTCCTGTGTCTTTATGTAAGTCACAGGCAAGGCCCTGTTCAACTGTATCTTCACTTTCAAACCTCTTCGTCTTTTATTAACTTTTTATCAGTATAAAGCCAGGCCAAATTAAGCGGGATAATTAAACATATACAAAGCAAGGTGAAACAAAAAGCTGCTTCTATACAAACATTGTTCGCCAACCAACCAATCAGCACAAGCGCTAAAATACCAAAAATACGTGCAAGAAAACTAACAATGGATAAAACCGTATTTGCATTCTTTTGTTGAATATGTTTAAAAAATTCTGCTTCAAACTGCGTTACGGGGACAGAAAAAAAACTGTGAAATACGGTGAATAAAATAATGGGGGCCCAACTGTTTGCAACGAGAAGCAGAGCAAGCATAACAACAGCACTCAGGACTAGTGAGTACAAAGTTATCGCCATAGGAGCGTATTTTTGCATAAGATATTTAATTACAAAGCGATTAAATAAGTATTTTACGAGAGTATAAGACACAAAGCACAGGCCAAGAATAAGAATTTTAGTCTTTCCTGTTGCATTGTCTAATACTCCTGTTTGTCCCAAAATAAAAGGTTGCCAAAAATGAAATATTGGCTGCAATGCGGCAACAATAAAACCACATATCAATATATAATATAACCCGATTTTTGAGGTAACTAAATAAGCAAAAGCTTCTGTTGCATGCAACAAAGAACCTGAGTCTATTGGCTGACTATCCGAAACGGATGCAATACCTATCCCAGTCACCCGACTAAACAAGAATACAAGCACGAGAAATCCGAAAGAACAAAAATAATATGCCGACTGATAATTATCCATACACAAAACAATAAGAACACCTAGCGCACCAGCAACCGTATTCATGAATGCCGTTAGTTCCCGCTTATAGGCGTTTACTTGGTGGTAGATCAAACTACCCTTGTAACCACTGCCGTCGATTAAGCCTTTAATCCATGTGCTATCAGCGCCAGAACATAAAGCAAAGCCTAAAGCATAAATAATTTCTGCCGGAATTAAGACAGAAAGATTAGGCGCGTAGATACATAAAAAGAAGAAGAGCGAAAAAAAGAAACATGATAAGATAACATTTTGTTTAACGCCGATTTTATCTCCTAAAATCCCACAAGGCACTTCAAAAATACAAATAGCTACGCTAAATACAATTTGCAATAAAGCTAATTGTGTTATGCTAACGCCCATAGACAAGAAAAAAAAAGCATGGAAGGAACCTGTAATCAACCGAACCCCGCTCATTGCCGCACAGCCATAGAGCAACTTTTTAACTTCATAATCTATCGTCATTAATATATCTAAAAGCTATAAAGCTGGTAGCCTTTTTCTGCTCACTTGCTTGGACTTTGAGCGCAGTAACATCAACCCGCTTAATTTGATTTTTTTCAGTGGCTTATACATATTTTTAGTTTTCAAAATTATACCTCCTGTATTAGAAGTGTGGATTATAGTTACTTTTTGTCAATTTATTATTTTGATATAAAAAAGCTTTGCTGTCCTCCCCGCGCTCACGTTAAGTATTTCATGCACCAATCATTCTGCAACAACCTTAGCCGAAACAACTTGATATTGCAGGACATGTCCATAAAGCGTATGCACAACTGGTACCAAATATTCACATAAAAGTGCGCATTTTTTGGCTATACTGCCATAAAAAATAAGACTGACAACTTTATCTAAAAAAGCATCATAATCCAAATTATCAAGAGCGTTTTTCACCCCCTCCTTGAATAAGACCTGTGATAAACAGGATTTGCAAGAATAACACCGTTAGCGGCTGCGATTGTTTTAACAAATGCATGCACTTCAGCACCGCTGATTGTAATGTAATGACTTATAAAAACAATAACTTTTTTAAATGACTCTTCAACCGCGTATAAATATAAGCACGCTTTTTCTAGTCATTTTTTACGGTATTAAACTGTTCTAATCTACCGAACTTACTCTTAAATTGAAGCCGAATGATTTTAATAAATCCATATTATTTTAAAAACTCAACAGAGAATATTGCGGCTACAATCAAAGGCATTTCTTTTCAATATTAAGCAAATTTTGTAACCTATATTGTTATCTCCATAAAAGTAAAACAGACTCTATGGACGGTGTTAGCTATGCCTTCACAGCTAATGCTTTACAAGCGCTTTTGTAACACTCACTTCGCCCCAAACATAGGATTGCGTTTTATTAAATAACCCACGCGCATATAGTTAAAGAGAGAAACGATTAAGCTTGCACCAATCATGCCAAACCAATAACCTATAAAGCCATATTCAAAAAAATGTGCCATTAATGCGCCTCCAAATAGGCCTACCCCCCAATAGCTTATTGTTACAACAATTGTTGGCCAAAATGTATCAAGCAAACCCACAAGTATGCCATTGAGCATAGCTCCTAAAGTGCCAAAAGCAAAAGACAATAAGACAAACGGAAGCAACTCCCAAGAGAAAACAATAACGTGGACTGAAGAAATGTCAAAGATGATTGAAAGAATGAATTCATAAGAAAAATAAACACCCCCTGATAAAAACAAGACATAAGCTATAGCAAAAATTGTGACATTCATACGTAACTGTTTTAGAGCCATATGATTCCGATCGGCTTGATACCACGCTGCTATGGTCGCAGCTGCGCTGGAAATCCCCAAAGCTACCACAGAAATAAGCATATCAAGACGCATTCCAATCGTATGCGCAGCCAAAGCTTCGACCCCAAAAGCTGTAATCATGAAGGCAATGACAGAAGGAAAGCCCTCCGCAATAAGAATACGGATACCAATGGGAAGTCCTATGAACAGTAATTGTATTATTCGTGAAATTTCTAACTTTGGTCTTAAATAATTAAAGTGAAAGGAACTAAAAGTAGAATTGCGGGACAGAATTATTGCTACTGCCATAACAATCAAAATACGGATCAAACTACTCGCAATTCCAGCACCAAAGACACCAAATCCGCTTGCAGGACCTATACCAAAAATAAGCAGCCAAGAGATGAAAAAATTTACAGGAATAGCGGCAAGCATAATCCAAGTTAAGGGCTTTGGATGACCAATTGCTGACAGTAATCCACGGCTATTTACATAAAGATAAAAAAACACTACCCCTATAGCAGCGCCACTATTATATTTCTGCGCTATATTGGCAATTGCCTCATTTTGGCCGAGAAGACATAAAATATTCCTCGTATTGAGTAAAATGATTGCACTTATTATTCCAATCAAAAGGGAAAGCCATATTCCTTGATCAAACCATGCCTTCAATGCATCTCTATCTTGTTTGCGAAAACTTTCCGCAAGTTTTGGTGCAACTGCGGTAATAATCCCTAGTCCCAACAACATAACAAAACTAAACATACTTAGAGCCAACATTGTACCACTCAAGGCTTGAACGCCTAAATGCGCCACAAGTGCCGCATCTGTGAAGGAAATCATCATCTGAGAGATAAAACCAATAGCCAGTAGCATGCCAAGAAGGAGTAATTGCTTCATCACAACAAACATTGTGAAATACCCTTCCCTATTGAAGGGCATATTAAACCCGGATCTTTTAAACAAAACGTATTGATTTTTTCTGTCAAGTCTTTCCATCGCAAATCTTGCGTAAAAGATGCATAATGAGAACTCATTAAGCTAAGAGGAGATGCCCAGTTATTAAAGGAGAAGCGCAATGCACCTTTATTCGTTTTTTGGATTTCATGCCATGCGTTTTTTTGTACAACATTATACCCCCAGCAGCTAAAGTCGTTGATACAATATCCTTAGCAAGCGTTTGTTCGTCTTGCACATCCCATTTTCAGTATTTTCAATAAAATTTTTTGGTACTGCAAGAGATACATCGTTCGAACCTTCTCTTTAAAAACACACCGTAATTACAAGCGGCTTCAAAAAACAGCCTTACTAATATAATATTAGCTAGAGGGTTACATGTATATCGCAATAATAATGCACTCATTCCCGCAAGAGTGCTCCACATATTATGGCGTAGACTGTACAAACTCTGCCGCTCTTGCATACTCAGGCGTAAGGCCACTTAGTCGTATGGCAGCCGCAGTTTCAACGTAAAACAGCGAACGCTTCTGTATCATAATACTTGACAGAAGCATCAACAGCTAAGGATATAGGAACTAATTTATATTTTTTCGAAACGTTATATATAAATTTAATGTGCCTCCCCAGAACACACCATCGGTAAACCCACTTAAAAGACCAAAAAGAAGGTTAAAATCAAAGGCATATTTCAAATCAGGTTCAACCTTGAGAAAAACAATCAATGTGAATTTGATGACAAAAGCGATAAGAATAAATATCAGCGTCAACGGCGTACCAGGACGAATAATTAAACCCGTTCCCTCTTTGATTTTTAAACGCGGAGTGGCACGCCAGAGCAACCAGCCAACGCCAACGCCGATCATCAGCCCTGCCAACATTGAGACTGCTCCCCAGCGCGGGAACGCCAGCTCTTTAATCACATCGCTTGCGCCCAAAAAAAGAAAGATTATCGGCAATAGAAAAAGGCGGTAAACCTTCATTTCCCTATCTTTCAATGCGATTATTCCCCTCGCGATGAGAAAAATAAGTAAAATCCAGGCCCATAAAGGGGTTCCAGTCAGAATGTTAAACAATGACATATTATGCTCCATGATGTTTGACGCGATAAAAATATTGTATGATGTTAGGAAGATATTTAGAAAAAAGAATACCAACACAAATTAAACTCATAGTGACCAACCAAAGCTGGGGGGAGCATGTAAAAAAAGCCCCTAGAAGACCATTGGCAAAAAAGATGATGACCCAAATCCATGTAATATATTTATTGATGAGATAAAAGAGGATATGTTTGCGTTTTTCTTCAGAAACACCAGCAGGAGCATAAAAAATGGTAAAGGGTTTCTTTACCAGCAAGCTCATCAATGAAACCAGAGCAAGTGACAGATAGCAAAAAACTGTGGGGTAGTTCAGTAAAAGTGTAGACCATCCAGCGAAATAATTAACAAACAGGACAATAAATGTCAGAATGTTCGTAATCATCACGGGTTCTCCCTGTCGGATAATTTTAATATTCAGAGCAATAATGAATAATAAAAGCACAGTCAAGATGAGAGAGCGTTCGACCAGAGTTAAAACGTTTCCATTGATAACCCAGGAGTAAATACTCCACGGAATAAAAGAGATTATTATGTTAAACATGGCGCATCCTCCTTTTTATATTTGATAGAAAACTTACCGCAAGTGCTTCGTTTTTTAGTTTCCGTATGAATAAAAAAACGCCACCCGGTTCACACTTTGTATCCTGTTTAATGGTCAACTGATAGGTATCTTCCGAATAAACTGCTTCAATGAACTTTACTTTTTTCAGCGCAACAGATGCGATATTTTTCGCCCTACCCTGCGTGGTCAAAGCCAGAACCATCTCAATCAATAGTGAACCAGGACATACGGCGCGGGAGGGGAAATGTTCCTCAAAAAGCGGGTGATGCGCATTAAAGGAAAAAGTACAAGAATCTCCGGTTACGGAGGAAATCTTACATAAATCGCCTAGTAATGGAAGAGCGGCTTTCTCAGAACACGAGCTAGGGAAGCAGACCTTACTGACAATGATGATTGCCTGCGCAATACGGCCCTGCCATTGTCGCATGGGCTGGCCTTACAGTGAATACGGTAGGCCTCATTAATGCGTTCAATATATCCTTCAACGCGCAACCGATCGCTATCAAAATGGGTGGTAGAGAAAAACTGTTCAACTATAACAGGGAGATAGCGATAAGTGAGATCCGAGTTTTTAGCCACCACGGTGGCGAATCGAACTGAAAACTGATGCAAGGCTTCGAGTAACAAGCCCTGTTTCAAATAGTTATGGGCTAAATTCCAGTGAGAAATATCGATTTGCCCGCAAGCACGCATCGGTGTGGTTAAGGTGATACTCTGACATATACCCAAGAAATTTGGCTCGGTGCGATGCTTTATAGCCATAATTGGGGGACCTTTTTATATTTTTTTCTTAAATCCTTTGATGATAAACCGAAGGAATGAGCACTAAACCGCGCTTGATAGTGCGCGAGAAGTATCGGCATACGACAAACGAAAAAAGCCAACAATCCCAGCTCAGGAGAAGCCCGATGTTTGCTCATGATTCTTGCAATTAGAAAATCGACATTGGGTTGCAGTTCTGTATTGTCCAAAATAGATCGCGCAAGCGAACTGAAGGGGCGCATAGGCGCCTGAAAGCGTAAAAAAAAGAAATCAACCCGGACATCCCGTTGCATAATCAGATGACCAAACCCTAGCCAGGGTTTGTTTTTGCAATAATGCGTTACCCACCGCCTCAAGATTCCCAGCTTCAATCTCATAGAGGACACTAGAAAGTCGCATGATAACATATTTTCAGGCTCCCATATGCGCGTGGCCAGTGGCACACCCTCCCCCCAATTAGTGCAGAAATGACGTCGCTCTTGGTACTGGACGCGTTACGTCGGTGCTAACCTTCTCTATTTTTTTGCAGAACAGAAAGCGCGTATCAGGCTCTCTAGCCATACTTAGAGTACGCAAAGTTATTCATCACTCTACAACACTTTAAGCGCGCAATTTTATGTTTTGTATTAAAGGATTTTTGCTTTCAAAATATACGAACAACATCACACAAAGTAGAATAAACAAGCTGCCCCCAACATTAAACCAAACCTTCTCTGTAACCAGCACTGTTGCACCGAAACAGTTAGCAATAGCGTGGACAAAAAAAGGCGCACACGCATAAAATTTAGAGCGCGTAACAACACCACGATACGCCAAGCATGTATTGAAAATATGCATGAGTATGACGCTCATTAAAGCACACAAAAAAATACTCGCTTGCGTCCAGGAATAAAAAATTACATATTCACTGGCTAATAAGCTAGATCGAATAAGCCAACCATTATAAACAAGGAAAGGCCCTAGCGCCTTATAAACTAATTCGCATAAACCCCAGCCTATGCCAATATTCAGCGGCAAACGCCACAACAAACTAGGCGAGCACCGATAAAACTTAGTAACTAACCAACGACGCATAGCTTCTTCTGCTACAACAAAAAAAACCGAAAATGTTAAAAATAAAAAAACAAGCGCCAGCCCCTGCTCTGCACGACTCTTGGTTTCAACAATACTCATCATATAAAGCGTTTTTATTACAGATTGCTCCCAAAAAGCAATAAACCCGCCAGCAATGCAGCTAGCAACAAACCATCCCACAGCACCAGCGACAACCAATTTGAACTTCAGAAAATGATGAAACACACATAGAAGAAAAACAACGCCAAGCACTTGCAGTAAACGTAAGGCATCAAGTTTATGTTCTGTTTCCGAGTAACGCCATACTAACAGAACAATCACCTCAAAAACTATGCCGCTCAACAGCACATTTATCCAACTAAATGTAGAGCGAAAAAAATTATAAATGACAGCGCCATAAATAAGGCCTGCGAGAAGCGAAGTAATAAATAAAACCAACATTATTATGCCCCCTCATTTACTAAAGCGTAACTGCTATTTTTCTTCATGGATAATCTGTCTTGCACAAAATCATAAATTTGCCGCATAAGAGCAAACATAAGAATAGTAGCGATTGTATAATGCCCAATTGCAAGAAGTTCTGGCTCAGCGGCCCGCCATGAAAAGCGCGCCCAAGCCGCCAAGCATTGTAAAAGCAGGATAAGAACAAAAAAACGCCATTCCCACGCCCAGTGCTGCCTCTACACCATTGCCATTATCTTCTGCCACCCAATGAGAGAGCAAAAAAACTGCATAATCGCCATGCCTATAGGGAATAGACCAACAGCAAAAACAATATTAGGCGTACTATAAGCAGAAAAATCAAACTGCCTATCATACGCATAAAGCCGTATAGAAAAAAAATCAAAAGCACATAACAACCAGCGCTTGCCCCAATAATCGCCTTCGTGCCTTTAAACGTTTTAACCAAAGAGAGTAACCAGCGGTACCCCAATATAAGCGAAAGCGCCAAAACATAATAAGGAAAATAACTCGTAGCGCCATAAACATAAAGAAAAACAAGACACAAAACAACGAGCAAGAAAACCAAATGTTCAACCAATGTTTTTTTCTTCATCAAAGGGAAAATAATCAGCACCAGACAAAAAACGGCGCCGATAACAGATAATGTCAATTTGTCAAGCATTATTGCAAGCCTCAAAAATAGAATTTATTAATATTGCATAGCCTGAAGAAATGTCAAACATAAACAAAAGACCAACCGCAAAATGAATTACAAAAGGCAGATAGGAATAGACCTTGCGCTTATCTTGGAAACCAAGATACATAAAACGCGTATTTACAACATGCATCAATACAATCATGCCCGCGGCAATAAGATAGCTGATCGCTTGTGGACAAGATTCAAATGCGACATAGCCCACCATTTGTGGCGCCCTATCAACACGGTAATTCAAGTAAAGAAAAAGAGCTGGGAGGGTCTTATAGCATAAGTCTAGAACACCCCAGCCCAGCCCGAAATAAAGGACCTCACGCGCAGCTAATTCTGGCTTATATACGCGAAGCAACCACAAACGCAAAAGCTCCGCAGTTAAAACTGATATCAAAAGGATAAAAAAGGGATAGTTTGCAGCAACCAAACTCATGTAATGCACCACCTGCTGCTGGCTATTATTAGCAGCAGACAAAGCAGGCAATGGCAACAAAGAGCTCAAATATACAAAACCTGCCCCAATACACAAGGCAGCAACTGCACCACAGAATCCAAGAACTAAATATTTATATAAGTAGTGCTCGTACAGAATTAAAAGCATGCCAAGATAACATACCAAAAGCAAAGATAAGTCTGTAAGCCCACTTTCACTATGTGGATAAGCGAAGATGATAGCGCAGGAAAGGCCAGCTAGCCCCCCCCAAAATGACGCGCTCGCCCAACAAGCCATTGTTTTTAAGGAGACGAGGGCTGGAACTTATCCCAAAACTAAGCAGCATTCCAAAAATTAAGTCAGACATATAATTTCCTTAAAGCGCCTTGCCCTCCCAAGCATACCAAGATATTATTGCGGGAGAAAAACTCCCTGCTAAGAGGCTGATAGTGTACCCCTTAGCAAGGTCTTTACCTTGTTAAAAAAGCCAGGTCAAACAACAATTTCACCACTTAGAGCGAGCACAATCCCAACCAGCTTTAGCAATACCCGCGGCTGCGCCACGGGACCCCGCCTACTATTGCTCCAGAAACTGCCCCTCCTGGGTTGGCTGCTCTAGGCTTTAGGATAACCCAAAGAACTATAGCCTCCTGTCTTCTCACTCAGTTTTCTTTTTAAACGGGTTAATCACGCTAAGCTTCACATTCTTTGATTTAATGTAACGCGCGTACACATAAACAACAAACATCAAACAAATCCAATTTCTAACCATTCTATAGTCATCATCTGTATGAACAAACGCTACATAATAAGAAACAAAGAGGCTAAAAAACAGCTCTGCAAGAACATCAAGGACCAACCAATAATATTTCTTTGTAGTAACAAAGAGAACCATCAAAAATGTCAAAAAAACTTGGCCCGTTAGAATAGCAAAACCAAACACCGCATAATCAAACATTTTTTTCACTGCCTCCCTGTTTGCAAAACCTATCTGTTGATAGATTTCTCGAAGGTCTGATAAAAGCAGTGATGACACAAAAAAGACGCCTATGGCAAACCCACAGCCAATGCAAATGCTTAAATCTAGCACTGACATAGATTTTTCCTTCAAAGCTTTAGCAATTAGGACATAGCGAGCCCCCCCTATCATCAACGGAATAATGAAAAGCAGATAAATATAGCTCGAAAGCTGCCGATCAAAAAAATCTAACAGAAGGTCATCACTCACAACAATAAAACCAGCTGCGATGAAAAAAATGGGGCAACTTGCGATAATGGCCAAACTAAAGCATTTTATATTGTTTACTATATTGGGTATAAATTCAATGCAAAAATAAAGAAAGAACATAATTATAGCAACATGAGAAGATGTTATCGGCACACTGACTATATACTCAAAATACTCAAAGGCATAAATGAGAGGAGGAACAACCAATGCCGCCACTATGAATGCAACTATGTTCTCCCTGCCTAACATGCTTTTTCCATTAATAGCAATAGTTTTGAGGAATAGATACAACATGCCAAACCACAGACAAAAATAAACGAGCACTATACTAAACTCGCCCATAGCTCCTCCTGTGTAATATTCTAAACATAAAGGTGGCACCTTTTACAGTACCACCATTCTAGGCTTTAGGATAACCCAAAGAACTACATCAAAAGTGCATCAACATCCCACCACCTGAATTAGCAAAAGATTGACCCAACAACTGTGTGCCACACTGGGCAGCAGCCACACCATAACCAGCATAACCGCCTATGGTGTCTCCGAATTCATTGCCTACAGCTTGCCCAAAGCTTGCTCCGGCCATGCCAGTCATAGGATTACGCCCCGCTGCCCATCCTAGGACAAAACCACTCGCAAGGCCAACCTTACCACCATGCTTGCTACCAAACGCACTACCAGAGTTATATTTGCTACTAAAATTATCGGCACTGCAATAATCGTGCGAACGACTTGAACTTCCCATTTATTTTCTCCAATTTAGTGTATAAATAAATCCCCCAAGGTTACTTATGTCCCCGCGCCAAAATGGCTTACCCATAATCAACCACCGAACACCCCTGGAGATATGAATGCATTTTCATGCAAGTTCGCATTTATAATATATAGTTGACAAAATTAAGGGCATTGTGTCAAAAATATGTCATATTTTAGTAAATTTATGCTTACTTACTTATTTTATGTGTTTAAACTTAATGGTTTATATTATGAGCAATAATAATGAAAGTTAAATAAGATTCTCTTGGTTTACAAAATATACTAAAAGTATGTAAATATACTGATAGAGATATTTATTGTTGCAATTGCAATCAGAATTATAGATTTAGTTAACCCGTTTATATTTCAAGCGATTATTGATCGTATCATTCCGTTTTGGACAAAATTTGAGAAAAATCATCCGCGCAAGGTCTCTGCTCCGTGACGGCTCACACGCAAAAAAGCCCGCCAAGCACGGCTTTTAACCGCCTCACAAAACGCCAAAAATAAGAATTAGAAAAGTTGTAACAAGACAAATGGTACGGTTGGTGGGATTTGAACCTACGACCTCTGGTGCCACAAACCAGCGCTCTAACCAACTGAGCTACAACCGCATAAAAAGCAAATGTATCATAACTGTTCACGATTTCGTAAACATTTATTCTTCGCTTATGTGACATAAGGAAAATCAACAAAGTTTGCAAGCCCCTTTAAAAAAATCTCGCAATTTTTTGTGAAGAAAAAAGCGTTTTTTTACAAAGGAAATTTTGCCCAATGTTCAAGACTATGATCACGATAGTCTTTTATGCTATCAACACCGTCTTGTTGCATCATCTGCAAAATCTCTTGCAGAATAGTTATGGCAAGATGTGGACCTTCATAGACCATCCCACTATATAATTGAATTAAATCTGCGCCAGCTTTTACTTTTTCCAAAGCGGTTTGTGCGTCCTTTACACCGCCAACACCAATAATGGGAATCTCCTTCCCTAATTTTTGACGCATTTTTGCAAGCACAATAGTAGAAAGCTCAAAAAGTGGACGTCCAGAAAGCCCCCCCTCTTCATTACTGAGGTGACTATTGCTAAGACCTTGGCGCGCAAGAGTTGTATTAGAAACAATCAATCCATTAAAATCAGAAAGTTTTATTTCTTCAGCAACATCATCTAATTCTTTCTCTGATAAATCGGGAGCAATTTTTAAAAAAATAGGAATGGAGAATCCATGCTTGTTCTCTTGCTCATTTCGCGCTTTCGAAACTGCACTCAACAAAAGATGCAAACTGTCACGGGCCTGTAAATCACGTAAACCTGGTGTATTAGGAGAAGAAATATTAACCGTAAAATAATCAGCAACATCATAAAAATGAGCAATACCAACAGTATAATCATCAATCTTATCGACCGTATCCTTATTGGCTCCAATGTTGACTCCTACAACACCAGTTTTTTTACGCGCACGCAATCTGTTGTAAACAACTTGATGTCCATCATTATTAAAGCCCATTCTATTAATAATCGCTTCATCTTCTTTTAAACGAAAAAGCCGTGGTTTAGGATTTCCAATCTGAGGCTTTGGTGTCACTGTCCCAATTTCAGTAAAACCAAATCCTAAACGAAAAATACCATCCACAACCTCTGCATTTTTATCAAACCCCGCTGCGAGACCAATAAAATTTTCAAACTCAAGCCCAGCAACAGTTACACACAAACGTTTATCGATAACCTTTTGACAGCCATTTAATCCACTTTTCAGCCCGAGAATCGCTAAACTGTGTGCTTGCTCGGGATCCAACATAAATAAGGCAGAACGGCCAATACAACGAAACAAACTCATCAATCCTTCTCCACAACATAAAAATAATCCATCGCACCTCACCTATATCTTTTAACACAAAAGATCACCAATCAAAGAGAGCATATTATCCAAATAATATTCCCCTTCTAGAAGAAAATTCATTACACAATAGCCATACATGTTTATTTGATGTATACTGTGTAAAAAATTTTTATTCTTAAAAAACGTTTCTCTTTTTCGACATTTTTTAAAGATTAAAATGTGAATTCTAATCTTATAAAATGCAGCATGAATTGAAACATCAATGGCTCTTCACCATAACCATGGTTTTGTGACATCTCATGCAGGAAAGCCCATAATTCTCTTAAAAATGCACGAAAATGCACGCAAATTATCCCTATTCCCAAAGTTCCTTTGTGTAATATTGTTTCCAATAGAAACAGAGCTTGCTCTATAAAGCTATTTTTTCCTAGCATTTATAGAATACATGGTTCATAAAATTATCTAAATTCATACTATTGTTGCGCTATTTATTAGCAACAGGGTATTCAATCATTTGTACTCTATTGATAAAATTTTGAAGAAACTGCATTGTTTTTTTTGCCATTTCTGATGCACTAAATACAATTTAGCATCTATAAGTGCTCTGTCTAACATATAGTTTAAGTAATGACAGTTGATCATTGAACTCCCACCTATCATACCAACGATTTCCAAACCAAAATGATCTTGCAAACCCTAGAGCTCTGCTATTTATAAACTAATACAATCTTCCAGTAGATGAAATGTGTTTCTTCCATCAGAATTATCGCCATTTTAGCTCATACACCCCAGTAAAAATAGCTTTTAGATAAGCCATAATGCCCTCCTAATTGCCATTATCGCTTACTAAATTAAGAGGAATTAAATTATAAGTTTTCTCCTGCCTCATCTATCTATTTCTTCCATCAATGCTGAAATATATTTTTTATTTTACCAATATATGTACTTCATTACTGCTCATTTTGTGGTATTATGTAAAAATCTTTCTTTTTAATGTTATCATAAAAATCTTGAGGCAATTATATAAATTAAGCTACAGTTTTCTACTTTCTGTTGAAAAAAGCAGATATAGTTTTTATCAAAAAAGCTTTTTTCTAGGAAATGTTCTATGTACATTCAAATAGAGCCCTAATGCTCTTTATTGAACCTTATAAAGTTCTTTGAAAATAATATTAATATTGTAATATAACCCTAAAAATAAAATCTGCCCTTTCCTTTTTCATCAAAAGCGGTAAGTAAATTACCGTATATCGCTTACATAAAGGGGAAAACGCAATGCTGAAAGAATTTAAAGAATTTGCCCTAAAAGGTAATATGATTGATCTTGCTATCGGTGTGATTATAGGGGGTGCTTTTGGTAGCTTGGTCAACTCAATTGTCAATGATATTTTTATGCCAATCATTGGACTGATTACAGGTGGAATTGATTTTTCTAATATGTTTATTCAACTTGCTGGCGAAAAACAAGCAACATTGAGTGCCGCCAAAGCAGCTGGAGCAACCATTAGCTATGGACACTTTATTACTTTACTTATCAATTTTCTCATTATTGCTTGGGTTCTTTTTTTATTCGTTAAAGCTATGAATAAAATCCGTAGAAAAGAAGAAGAAAGCCCAAAAAAAACGTCTTCAGAAGAACAACTTTTAACAGAAATTAGAGATCTTTTGGCTAAGAAAAAATAATTTTATGCAAGATTTACATCATGGAACACGAGGAAAAAACATTTCCACAGTTGTTCCATGATTGGGTTTTGAGAACAATAAAAATTGTCCTCCTCTTTCTTCCACCATTGCTTTACACATTGGGAGTCCTAAACCTGTTCCTATAAAAGCGCTATCACCAGATCGGCCATCTTTGCGCTCTACTTGACCATAAGGTTTCAGTGCCTGTACAATCTCTTCTTCGTTCATCCCTATACCATTATCACTCACTGAAATTTTTACACGTTCTTTTCTATAAGAAACGTGAACAATAATCTGTCCACCCAAAGGTGTAAAACGAATAGCATTGGAAAGAAGATTCCATATAATCTGGCGAAACACTTGTTGTGATACAGGAATAAATGGAACATGAGGTGGAGCAACAATGCGCATGATAATGCCGTTCTGATTGGCTTGAGTTTCAAGAAAAGCTATCGTCGCACGTAAACAAGATATCACATCAAATGTTTCAGAAATAATGGAAGAATCAATCTGGTTATTGGAACCAGAATAATTTATCTTCGAGCACTCTAGTAATTGATTAATCAGCAATAATATATGTTTTCCAGAGGAAATAATATCGCGTAAATATCCACGATAGCGCTCATTTTCTATCGAACCAAAACGGCCTTCTCTCATAATTTCTGCAAAACCAATAAGAGCATTCAAAGGTGTTCGTATTTCATGAACAACACCAACAATTTTATCCTCTTCTGCTTTTTTTTCTCCTAATGGAACTGTTTGTGTCCTATCACGCAACATAACAGCATAATTGCCTTGCTGTGCCAAAAATACAATCGTTATCAAAACGGTTATATTTTTATGATTTTTCGTCATTAAATCAGCTGTTTCTCTGCGATTTAAAACCTGATTTTTCCCCTCCACACGGATTGATTTAAAATATTTTTCAACGAAAAATCGGCTTTGCAAAGTAAATAATGAAGAGAGTGGCTGTCCTCGTAGTTCATTTATTTCATAACCCATTAATGCTAAGGCTGCCCTACTTGCTGATTGAATAAAGCCCTCTTCATCCAACCATAAAACACCATCTGTTGCTGTATCCAACAATGATAAAACTGCAGCGGGCTCTTTTACGAGAGCTTGTTCTATAGCATTTACCGGCAATGTTCGTGTATATGGTAACTGAATAGCTGTTTCTTCAACTAATTTTTTTTCTTTTACCGATGAATTCAATTCATCACGTAATTTCTCTGCAATTTCATGAAAAGCTGAGCGTTCTATCTCCGTAAGACATGGCATTTCTGTTTCCAGCTTTTCATCTCTTTTTTCTTGGACTTTTTTTCGTATTTTTAAAACACCAAAGCCACGAAACCCCTTAAGCTGTTTTTTAACATCAAAAATTGGCAAAGCCGACAACTCAACATCAAGCCATTGTAAGCAACCATCAACAGGCCATTGAACAATCTCTTTACTCCAAGGCATAGCAGCTTCAATAAAATGACTGAGAACCAGATATCGATCATCATTAAATTGATGAGCAAGCTCATGAAAGCTACATCCTAAAATAGAGGAAGAGAGAGGACCAACAACTTCAGCTAGTTCTTTTGAGACTTCACAAAATAAACCATTATGATCGATTTCCCACGTAAAAGGCCGCGGCAAAAGCTCTGGTATAAAACGAAAAGCTTCTTGCTGACATTTTAATTCATTTGTATTTAACTTCAATTCATCTGCTTTTAATGGCATAATTAAAACTAAAAAGTGTTGGGTTTACTCTCAAATGAATAATGCTAATTTGTTTACAATTATCTATTCTGGTTAAAATAAATTGATATCTCATATCAATTGTCTGGAGCAAAATTTTGACTGTTTCATCAACAAAACAAGAATAAAAAGAATCCTCCAACTCCTATTGCTTATTCACCCATTATTGTAATAAATCTTGTTACAATAATGGTAACATCTCCCTCGCATAAATAGTACTCAAAAAGAATACACTTATTTTACGCATTCATGTGCCTGTTTTTAAAAGATATCCCCCAAGCTCCTCAAGCTTATTTTACAACGGCATCCGTAAATAGTATAATGTAAAGACCCCCATAACAGATAGCAAGGCATTGTACATGACATTTTTATGCTTATAAAAGAGCTTGTTAGGACCATCATTATACTAATTTTAACCCCTAATGTCACCAATAGTTCTTGGCATTTGAAGGCGTTCATAAGCGGCATTTTTATTTTTTTTAACTTTTTTACCCCTACATTATTATGATGCACAAGAAAATCGTTTTATTTGTTTCAACAGAAACAAATTTGAAATGAAAAAATCTTACGATATTTGAAACTTTCATTCAATACTTATAATGATAAATTATTATTATAAATCAATAAATTGCATTATAAAAATAGAAATTAAAATTTCTTTTTCAAATAAAGTTTCTCGTAAGAACACCTTTCTTGTACCAATAATATCAAATAATAACAAATTTAGCATAGTGCTTTAAAGCACCCAATGCAACAAAACTTGCATATTGGATACTCTTCTTATGATGCTCTCCATAATCCCCAAAAGACCTTTCTTTCATCAGAACCGCTATAGGAAGAGAAAACAAAAAAATATACCACTGCATTATTTAACCAAAGAACTTTTCTGCAATCAGAAAAGAGAACAAAAATCATCTGTTCTCATACAAAGATTTGTTTAATTTCTTTACATTCCAGATCATCTAGAAATGTTAAAAATATCTCCCCTTTTAGTATCAGCAGTCAAAAGATCGCTTTTGCTTTATTACTCTCCATTCAATTTTTTAATATTATTATAAATAATAAATACATGATCACATCTGTTTTGAAAAATAAACCAAGCATTCGCTATTTAAGTAATGACTGTCAAACATTTTAAAAATAGCACATTTTAATGTGCTTTTTTATTTCCCTGCATTAAGTAAAATTTCACGTTTTCCCACATGATTAGCGGCTCCAACAATGCCTTTTTCTTCCATCCGCTCAACAAGAGAAGCTGCTTTATTATAGCCGATTGAAAGTCGGCGCTGAATATAAGATGTTGAACATTTTTTATCACGCATAACAATCTTTACAGCTTGATTATAAAGCTCCTCTCCCTCTTCATCAAAATTTTCTTCCTCAGAAACTTCAACCGTTGAATCGGAAGAAGAATCCTCTTTGTTATCATCTTCGTTATCCGTGACGGTTGCTAAATAATCAGGTTTTCCTTGCAGTTTAAGATGTGCAACAATGGATTCAACTTCTTCATCAGAGACAAAAGGTCCATGAACGCGTACAATACGCCCCCCACCTGCCATATGAAGCATATCTCCTTGACCTAAAAGCGTTTCAGCACCTTGTTCACCTAGGATCGTACGACTGTCAATTTTTGATGTCACTTGAAAAGAAACGCGGGTAGGAAAGTTCGCTTTAATTGTCCCTGTGATAACATCAACAGAAGGGCGCTGTGTTGCCATAATAAGATGAATACCAGCCGCACGCGCCATTTGTGCTAAGCGCTGAATGGCATTCTCTATTTCTTTCCCTGCCACCATCATGAGATCAGCCATCTCATCAACAATCACAACAATATAAGGAAGCTGCGTCAGATCCATGGCTTCTTCATGATAAAGCATTTTCCCTGTTTCCTTATCAAAACCCGATTGTACAGTACACATGATCGTTTCACCTTTTTGAGCCGCAAGTGCAACACGTGCATTAAAACCATCAATATTACGTACACCTAACTTAGCCATTTTGCGATAACGCTCTTCCATTTCACGAACCGCCCATTTTAAAGCTGTTACTGCTTTTTTAGGATCTGTTACAACAGGTGTTAAAAGATGTGGAATGCCATCATAAACAGAGAGCTCTAGCATTTTAGGATCAACCATGATCAAACGACACTGTTTTGGTGTCATACGATAAAGAATCGACAAAATCATTGTATTAATTGCTACAGACTTGCCTGATCCTGTTGTTCCTGCAACCAATAAATGAGGCATTTTTGCTAATTCTACAATGACCGGCTCACCACTAATCCCTTTCCCCAAAGCAAGAGCAAGTTTAAATTCACTTTCACGAAAAGAACGTGTTTGAATTAATTCCCGTAGATAAACGGTTTCACGAACCGCATTGGGTAACTCAATCCCAATAACATTCCGTCCAGGAATGACAGCAACGCGTGTAGAAATAGCAGACATAGAACGCGCAATATCATCAGAAAGATTAATAACGCGCGATGACTTTACACCCGCAGCAGGCTCAAATTCATACATTGTAACCACTGGCCCTGGATGTACATGGATAACTTCACCCTTAATGCCAAAATCTTCCAAAACACTTTCCAAAAACCCAGCACCGCGTTCCAATGTTTCCTGAGGAATCATCGTACCTTCATGAAAAACAGGTTCCTGTAATAAATTGATCGGAGGAAACTCATAAGCATCACTGTCAATAGATTGAATATTTTGCATAAAAGCAGAATCATAATTGCTTAATGGCACGCGGGCAGATTGCAATATTTTCGTTTTACCGTTTGCTTGCATCACAGACAAATCTTTTAAATTTGGTGTGACATTCTCTGTTATGCAATCGACAATATTATTGGTTTTTTTCGTCTCTATACTAGACTCAGCGTCGCTTAGTGCCTCAGTATCGTTTAACGCCCTTGCATTACTTAACTTATGAGCGGAATCTTCAACAGAAAGCTTAGAATGACATTCTTTAGTAATATCATTATTTGTATGCATTAAATCAGAAATTTGCTCAACGCCTCGCATCCTTTCCGCTGGAGATTCCGATGTAATGGAATCATAGAGTTGCGGAAAGCGGTATTCGAGAACACGGTAAAGAGCAGTTATTGACTCATCAAAAACAGAAGGGATATCGGATGTAATTTCATTTGTCGTGTCAATCGATGTTTGATCCTCTTTTGAAGTTTGAGTATCCATATGTTCAAATATCAAAGATACGCATTCAAAAAATGCATCATCGGAAAGATGCCAAGCAGGATTCATTTTTTGTAGCACATTTTCTACTTGTAATTTATGCTCTTGTTTACCCTCCTCAAGGGGGATATTTTCTGATGGTATACAAGTAACTTGTCGTGACAACTGCTTCAAAACTGTTGAATGACAAACCGACGTTTTATTTTCTATTGATTGAGGATTAATGACTTTTTTTGTCGATGAAACGCTTGTTGTTTTCTTGTTACAACGTACAATATCTGTATCTGTAATTTTTTTTTGATCTTGCTTCGTAAAAATTTTAAACTGTTTTGCAAAAACTGGATCTGTTTCTATACGACGACGCAAAATCTCAACTTCTGGGGTTCGCGTGAAACGGACATTTTTTCCGAGGGTAAATGCCTTTTTCCATACTTCCGGATAAGGAAATATCTCTGTAATCTTAACAGATAAATCTTCTCTTGATGCACCTTTCGTACCATCATCAGAAAAAGAAGGCGTAGAAATAGATTTTGTTTTCGAATTATGCATGGCACCCAACAAATTTATAGCAATGAGAAAAATAACCTTTTCAAAAAGAATTCGTAGAAACTATCATACGAAGGTTAATAACCTTTTGCTGATGGTTACTTTTTAATGAAAAAAATAATGCCATAATGCATGTTCATAATCTCCCTTCTGCATATTTACGATATAAATTGTCTCGTTTATGATGTCATAGAGCTCGTATTTCATTTGTTTTGCAGAAAACTTCATGATAAAAAGCTTCAGGAAAATTGTCTATAGCTCTCTTTCTCTCCCATTTCATAAAAGCAATTAGTCCTAATAATACAAATAGGTATATAAGCATTGCTCTATTGAATTCTCCATGCTCAATTATCATGATACAATCTAATTTCTTGCGTTTTTATAAGATTACCCTTGTTATCCCCGTTTAAAACGGCTTAGACTAAGATAATCATAATTAAATAAACACAAATAGAAAAAAGGGAGTGAATTATGTGTAGTAAACGGAAATTTTATATCAATGGTCTATGGGATGACCCAAGCACTCCTCACGATTTTGACGTCATTAATCCATCAACAGAAGAGGCTTGTGCTGTCATTAGCCTTGGAAGTACAGAAGATGCCGATAAAGCAATTAACGCAGCTAAAGAAGCGTTTCAAAAATGGAAAACAACGTCACCAAGTGAGCGTCTTGGGTTCGTTGAAAAAATTCTAAATATCTATGAAAAACGTTCTAACGACATGGCAAAAACCATTTCAATGGAAATGGGAGCACCGATTGATATGGCACTTAATGCGCAAACCGCAACTGGCAGTTCCCACATTCGCAATTTTATCGAAGCTTATAAAGAGTTTTCGTTCCAAGAAACTTTAATAAAGGGAAATGAGCAAGCAATTCTTCACTACGACCCTATCGGCGTCGTAGGATTAATTACGCCATGGAATTGGCCCATGAATCAAGTAACTCTTAAAGTTATCCCTGCTCTCTTGGCTGGCTGTACCATGGTATTAAAGCCCTCTGAAATTGCGCCTCTTTCTGCTATGCTTTTTGCTGAATTTTTAGATGAAGCCGGGCTCCCTGCCGGTGTTTTTAATTTAATCAATGGTGATGGTGCAACTGTCGGCTCTTACCTCTCAGCACATCCAGATCTAGAAATGATTAGCTTTACTGGTTCAACTAGAGCAGGAAAAGATATTTCTAAAAATGCTAGCGCTACTTTAAAAAGAGTCTGTCTGGAACTTGGAGGAAAAGGAGCGAATATTATCTTTGCTGATGCCGACTCAGATGCTATTCAACGTGGTGTGCGACATTGCTTTTATAATAGTGGACAAAGCTGTAATGCACCGACTCGTATGCTGGTGGAACAGAGCATCTATGACAAAGCCATAAAAATAGCCAAAGATATTGCAGAAACAACAAAAGTAGGACCAAATTGCCAAGAAGGAAATCATATTGGTCCCGTCGTTTCAAAAAAACAGTATGACAAAATTCAAGATCTTATCCAATCGGGAATTGATGATGGTGCAACTCTTGTTGCAGGCGGAACTGGTTTACCAAGAGGAATCGAACGCGGTTATTATGTCCGTCCAACAGTCTTTGCTGATGTAAAACCTCATATGCGTATTTTCAAAGAAGAAATCTTTGGTCCAGTTCTCTCGATTCTTGCTTTTAATACAGAAGAAGAAGCTGTCGCTTTAACGAATGACACTGAGTATGGTCTTACAAACTATATACAATCACAAGATCGCAACAAATGTCGTCGTATTGCGGCACAAATACGCTCTGGTATGGTAGAAGTTAACGGATATGGATTACCCAGTGGAAGCTATTTTGGAGGTGTAAAATTGTCTGGACGCGCCCGTGAAGGGGGACTTTGGGGAATTAAAGAATTTCTCGATAGTAAAGCAATTTCGTACTGGTAAAATCTTATTAAAAACTTAATAGAAATCGTATGGTAATACAAAAAATAACGGATGAAGGTGCTCTTGGGCAACGTCTTGATCAGTGGCTAGCAAAACAATATCATAATGTGTTCTCACGTTCGCGTTTGCAAACCCTCATCCGTGAAGGCTATCTTAAAATTGATGGTCAATTCATAAAGGAACCAAAAACAAAATTAAAACCTCAGCAAATAATTGAATTGGCAATGCCTGACCTTCGTGATGCAGAACCTAGCGCTGAAGCTATTGCATTGGACATCCTTTTTGAAGATGATCATATCATTGTTATTAACAAACCAGCAGGTCTTGTTGTTCATCCTGGCAATGGAAATTGGACCGGTACGTTGGTTAATGCTCTTATTTATCACTGCGGTAATAGTTTATCTGGTATAGGTGGTGTTAAACGCCCTGGCATTGTCCATCGTCTCGATAAAAATACAAGTGGTGTTATGGTGGTTGCAAAAAATGATCTGGCTCATAAAAGTCTCAGTGCTCAATTTTCTGATCATGGACGTACCTGTGCATTAGACCGACGCTATCATGCCTTGATTTGGGGGACACCTCACCGCAATGTTTGGACAATTGATGCATCACTTGGCCGTTCGCCCCATAACCGAACAAAGCAAGCTGTTATCCATAACCAAAACCCTTATGCTCGTCATGCTGTTACACATTTTTCTTTGCTAGAAAAATATGGCTCTCATGCAGACTCAACATCTTTTGCTAGCCTTCTGGAATGTCGCTTGGAAACTGGACGCACCCATCAAATCCGTGTTCATATGGCTCATATTGGGCATCCACTCATAGGCGATACAGTTTATGGAAACGCTTTTAAAACAAAATCAAACGCATTCAACCCCACTATTAGAAATGCAATCGATCGATTCAACCGACAGGCACTCCATGCCGCAAGTCTCACTTTTGAACACCCTTCTACCGGTAAAGTTATGTCGTTTTCCGCGCCACTACCTCAAGATATGGCTAAACTTATTAAGCATTTAAAAAAAATGAATTGAAACTTTTCTCCTTCTCAAGATTTCACAATAAAATATCTTTTTTTGAACAAACTTGAAAAATATGCTAAAGTGAATGTACACAGGTATTACTATCTGAAGCATAGAATTTGCCTTATCAGGGAATTCAGACAAAAGGAGGGTGCTATTATGGCCCATATGAATTTGTTATCAGTAACCACAGGCGATGGCGGATTAAACCGTTATTTGGAAGAAGTGCGTCGTTTTCCAATGCTTGATCCGAAAGAAGAGTATATGTTAGCTCAACGTTACCGTGAGCATAATGATTTAAAAGCGGCGCATAGGCTGGTAACCAGTCATTTGCGTCTTGTAGCTAAAATCGCTATGGGATATCGTGGCTATGGACTCCCCATTGGGGAAGTCATTTCAGAAGGCAATGTTGGACTCATGCAAGCTGTTAAGCGCTTTGAGCCAGAACGTGGTTTTCGTCTTGCAACCTATGCAATATGGTGGATTAAAGCATCAATCCAAGAATATGTATTACGGTCTTGGAGTTTGGTGAAGATGGGGACAACAGCTAATCAAAAGCGCTTGTTTTTTAACCTTCGTAAATTAAAAAGTAAACTTCAAGCACTTGATAGCGGTGATCTCAATGCAGAACAAGTAAAAGAAATTGCAACTCAGTTGAATGTCTCAGAAGATGAAGTTATATCAATGAACCGCCGACTTGGTGGCGACACTTCACTCAACGCACCCCTTCGTACAAAAGAAGGGGAAAACAGCGAGTTACAAGATTGGTTAGTGGATGAATCTAACGATCAAGAGCAAATTTTAATTGAAAAAAGTGAATTGGAGAATCGTCGTTCCATGCTTATAAATGCCATGGACAATCTCAATGAACGGGAAAGACGTATATTCAAAGCACGTCGTTTAAACGATATACCATTAACTCTAGAAGAACTCTCTGGTGAATTTAACATTAGTCGAGAACGAGTAAGACAAATTGAAATGCGTGCATTTGAAAAAGTGCAAAATTCTATCAGAGATTCTGCTTTATCTCAAAGTCAAGTATAAAACTCTAGAATTAGGTATGAAGCCAATTGTTTGCGCATTTTTAAAGTAGAAATAAGAAAAGCATATATTGGCTTTGTTCTTGTAAACCAGTCTGTAGAATCCTTTGAGTTATGGTATACAGTTTTATTGAGCGTGTTTGATATAACTAATAAAAATCGATATCGAGAAATAACCTTTTATTTTATTTGCATCTATGTTTTATTTTTCTGATCAAGAACTGTTAACTTATCTTGTTGTGCAAGCCATTGTCCAATAACTTTATTGAAAATGGACTCACCTGTTGGTCCTTTTGCAAAAGTTAATTCATTTATACGTCCGTTTTTATCCGTTAATACTAAACGCATCCAATCTAATTCTCGCATCAATTGCAAATTTCGATCAAGAAATGGATGATTACCACTCAATACAACAAGAAAAAAATCATCGTTAATTTTTGTAGAAATAGTTCTTACTAAAGGCTGCCCAATAGATTGTTCACTTGCTTTAAAGGTTAATGCTTGAACACTGCTTATAGCTTTACCTGAGAATTTATCAGAAAGAATAAAAATAAGATCCATAATATATGCAGCAGGGAATGACCGATCGGTATTGCGACGTAAAATTAACCGTAATGATAGCCCTTCATCGGGAATTGTTATATCACCTTGTATGGCTGTTTCTTCTGAATCCCCCTTCACATAAGGCTCCTTTATAAGCGTCCAGCGAACGCTTCCGGTTGCTATCTTTTCTGCATCATAATTTGTGCGTGCTTGATAAAAAACAGCTTCACCTAATTTATCAAGCGATTGCAAATTGCTGGAAACAACGGTTGAGATTCCTTCTTCATCCGAAGAATCTGTCGCTTGTTTTAAACCGACATCAATTTCACTCCCATCCTCTAATAAACGTTGTGTTAACTTTCTCTTAACCGAAAGTGCCTTTGGTACTTCGTGAGAAACTTGAAGATTTTCTCCTAACACCTGATGATCATTTGATACAAATACACGCCCACCAATAAAAAAAATACCAACAGTTAAAACAGCAAAACTAACAACAGAAACAGCACTTACCACAATACGCCTTTGCACCAATGATTTATTAGCACGACGTAAAGCCTGAGAAAAAATATGCGAAACAATATGAGGATTATCTTCTTGCGATGAAGAAATCTTTAACGCACAGCTATTAACATGCTGAGAAGGTAGATCAGCCTCCATATTAACAGGCTCTGCATCTGGTATATCTGATACCCAAGGCTCATCAAATAACTTGCTATCCTTTGGATGTGTAACAAAATCCTGCTTTCTTTTTATGTCTACCACTGAAAATTCATTATTCTTTGGTAATATAGTTTTTTTTGTATATTTCTTATCTTCATTTATATTTGTGGGATTCCACCCAATAACTGAAGAAAGCAACTTTTTTTCAACTGCTAAATATTCTTCTTCAACAGTTGCAATAGCACTATGAAGAATCTTTCTTTGTTCATCTGCTATTGCTTGTGGCATTTTTGCTGTTACAAATTGATATTCTAGTGTTTCAATAGCCCGTTTATAAATCCGCTTACGCACTTGTGGTGTAACATTATTTTGTGCATTAATTGCCTTTTTTAAGATTCCAACGAAATCTACCATTTCCTCTATAATCTCTCTTAAACTAAGCAAAGAAACTCTAGCACTTAGGCTAAAACAGCTTTATTTTAGGCTCATAAATTTATTATCATTTATATTGGTACAACTATCGTCATAGTGTAAAATGAATATAAAAAATAAACAATGTCATTTTACACCTTTCTTTCACGCATTCTTAAAAACTCTTTTTGTTAAAAGATATAGAAATGAACAAAAGATCTATATGGAAACCTAAAAATAATAATCAATTTGCAAAAGGATCTGTAATAAGAATAGTATCTTCGCGTTCTGGACTCGTAGATAATAAAGCCACTTTTGTATTAATCAGTTCTTCAATATAGCGTATATATTTAACAGCCTGTATTGGTAAATCTTCCCACCTCAATGCATGGGCTGTTTTTTCCTTCCAACCTTCTAATGTTTTATAAATAGGCTTCACACGGGCTTGGGCTCCCATAGAAGAAGGTAAATAATCAATCCTTCTACCATCAAGCTCGTAACCAATACAAACTTTTATTTCATCCAAACCATCCAAAACATCAAGTTTTGTCAATGCTATACCTTGAACACCGCAAACTACTACCATCTGACGGACTAAGACAGCATCAAACCAACCACATCGACGCTTTCGACCCGTTACAACACCAAATTCATGTCCACGCACTCCCAGAAATTCACCAATATCATTTATCTGCTCTGTAGGAAAAGGCCCTTCTCCAACACGTGTGGTATACGCTTTTGCAATACCCAAAACATAATGAATTGCACTAGGCCCCATCCCTGAACCTGTACATGCCTGCCCAGCAACTGTATTCGATGATGTTACATAAGGATAAGTTCCAAAATCATTATCGAGTAAAGCACCTTGCGCACCTTCAAAAAGAATGTGTTTCCCTCCTTGATAACCTTCATCTAAAAGACGCCACGTACAATCCATAAAGGGCAAAACTTTATCCGCAACTTGCATCAATTCATCATAAAGCGCTTGAGAATCAATCTCTGCAACACCCATCCCACGACGCAAAGCATTATGATGCCTCAAAAGCCGCTCAATCTTAGCCATAAGTGTATCTTTTTCTGCCAAATCCATCACTCGGATAGCACGACGTCCCACTTTATCTTCATAAGCCGGTCCAATACCACGCTTTGTTGTACCAATCTTTAAACCAGATAAACCGCTTTCTCGAATTGCATCAAGATCACGATGCAAAGAAAGAATCAAAGGAGCATTTTCAGCAATACGTAAAATTTCCGGTGTTATTTTCACGCCCTGATCACGTAGCTTTTTTAACTCTGCTACAAAATGATGGGGATCAACTACAACACCATTCCCAATAATTGATAACTTCCCACGAACTAAACCCGATGGTAAAAGTGATAATTTATAACTAACTCCATCAATAACCAATGTGTGGCCCGCGTTATGCCCCCCCTGATATCTCACCACGATATCTGCTCGCTCAGATAACCAATCTACAATTTTGCCTTTGCCTTCATCACCCCATTGTGTACCGACAACAACTACATTGGCCATAACTTTCTCCGTCGTGTTTAGTCAAAAAAACCAGCATTCAAAAACAAACACTTCTTTATAACGAAACCTTAGAGCAAGTGCGACTCCTCATTTCAGATTTTTCTCAATCTTCAAGTGATTAAATTTTCAAATTTATGATAATAAAGATAAGCAAATACCAAAATATTTTAAATCTGTCATTTTTGCTACAAAAAGTAAAAAAATTAGAGATTTTAATTTGTGCGTATCCAACCCCTGAAAGAGCACTCATTCCTCCTCTTAATCTTTTACAATTCATGTAATATTTAGAGGCTGTTTGTCTAATACAAGGATACAAAAGATCATCATAATCTCTCGTATCCTTTTTCTATTTAAAACACGTTGTGAAAATCACCCGTAATTATTTAAAGCTGTGCTTTTTCAACTTGGAACGCCCACTCAAGCCATTGTGTTAAAATTTCAAGATCGGAAGCCTCAATTGTTATACCCGCCCAAATTCGAAGCCCCGGAGGAGCATCGCGATACGAACCGATATCATAAGCAGCCCCTTCCTCATCAAGGCGTTTCACAACCGCTTTTATGAAAGATACTCGCTTTTCCGTATCCAAAGCAGTAACCACTGGATCCACAATATCTAAACAAACAGCGGTGTTAGAACGTACTTCAGGATCTTTTGCCAAATATTCTAACCATGGTGTTTTGCGAACAAAAGCATCAAGTACAGAAAAGTTTTTCTCCACCCGTGCTCTTAATGCCGCTGCGCCTCCTAGAGATTTTGCCCACTTCAACCCATCAAGAAAATCCTCAACACAAAGCATAGAAGGTGTATTGATTATCTTTCCTTTAAAAATATCTTCGTTCAATTTTCCATTTTTTGTCATATAGAAAAGTTGAGGCATAGGCCAAGCTGGAACATGACTCTCAAGCCTCTCAACAGCACGAGGACTTAAAATCACCATACCATGCGCAGCCTCACCTCCCAAAACTTTCTGCCATGAAAAAGTAACAACATCTAATTTTGAAAAATCAAGATATTGCGCAAAAGCTGCAGATGTTGCATCACAAATGGTCAATCCAGCCCGCTTATGGGGAATGAAATCTGCATTAGGAATACGCACACCAGAAGTTGTCCCATTCCATGTAAAAACAACATCACGATCAAAGTCAAGTTGTGTTAAATCTGGTATTTCACCATAAGGAGCTTCAAAACGACGCACATCAGAAAGCTTTAATTGCTCGACAACATCTTTATTCCACCCAAATCCAAAACTTTCCCACGCCGCCATATCAATGCCACGCTCACCTAATAGAGACCATAGAGCAGCCTCAACAGCACCGGTATCTGAGCCTGGCATAATTCCTATACGATGATCAGAAGGAACCTCAAGAATCTCACGGGTTAAATTAATAACTTCAGCAAGTTTTAATTCTGCTTCTCTAGATCTATGCGAACGCCCAACTAATGCATTTTTAAGAACATCAAGAGTCCAACCAGGCCGTTTGCTACAAGGGCCTGAAGAAAAATTAGTATTATTGGGACGACTGCTTGGTTTTTGTAACATTATCATTATTTCTCCCCTTTTAGATGTTTTTCTTTCTTTATAAAGAAAAACAAATTATTATAAAGACTAATCAATAATCTTTTTAGAAAAAAGTCAAAAATATTTTCTATTATTTCGTATGATTAAAATTCACGGAAACTTTATAAAAAAATCTTTCTTAATCATCTTTCTCGATTGATTCTTTTAATTTTTTTGTATCATTACCACGATAATACAGCATTCTACTAACAATACACTAACGCGTCCAATATGCCTATCAAATTTATTTTATGATAAAGATTCATTGATAACTCTCTAGAATAGGGAAATAAACTTATTAAAAAATCAATTATTTTTCTTTTGATGACTGGACAGAGAAAATTTTAATGTTATAACCGCAAGCGCTTTATATTTTTTATGAAGCATGCCCAGATAGCTCAGTTGGTAGAGCAGCGGACTGAAAATCCGCGTGTCCGTGGTTCGAATCCGCGTCTGGGCACCATTTTGTATCTTCAACATATTGAAATATATAGATTTTTTCTTTAAATAGCCATTTTCAGACCACCTTTTAGACCACCTTCTACAGTTTATATAATTTTACCTAATTTGTTCTTATTTGCTCCTTATTTTTCTTTGGAATGAAGGCTAAGATCTCTTTCTTTCTCCACCTCACTGCTCTCCCTAGCTTATATGGCTCCGGAAACAACCCCTGAAGCACCCAATTGCGAATCGTTGTTGTGGATACACTAAAAAGCTGTGCACACTCACGTGTCGTTACATATCTATCTCCATCATCAAATATCATCTCATTACCTTTCTCTTTTTTATATTAATTAAATGGGTGGGGGTGCTGGGAGGAGAGAGCACCCCCATAGGTTTAAGCAGCTTTTGTCAAAATCTTTTGCATCTCTTGTTCTATTTCCCCTAAAAAGATTTCGACCGCTTTATTAATCTCTTCAATGTGTTTCTCATCGCGGTTGACGCGTTTGATTTTCATTCTCAAACCAGTAGATTTGCCTACAAAGTTTGGATTATAGCTCATGAAATGACACCACTTTCGTCCAGTGCATGCCATTTGGAATTGCATTTGTGCGATATATTCAGGCTTGATTTCGTCATACATAAAAAAACGAAGATGGGTTGTTGATTGTGGACATTTGACTTCGATTAAACCGTCCTCTCCAATCAACCCATCAGGACTTGCCCCCGCCATTTCCATTTTGGGGTGTTGGATAAAACCGCATCTTGTGACTTCTGCGTCATAAATGAATTCATATTCTCTTAAGGCATCCTCTTCATG
>NZ_JBHILV010000049.1:0-3027 GCF_042193505.1 Bartonella sp. TS25HLJMH | reverse complement strand
GGTTTTCGTTCAAGCTTACGGGATTGGATAGCAGAGACAACGTCAACACCATTTGAGATTGCCGAAACTGTTCTTGCACATACAGTTGGGAGTTCAGTGACGAAAGCCTACATGCGAACGGATTTTTTAGAACAGCGACATGTTCTCTTGGAACAATGGGCGTCTTTTATATCAGGAAAGGCTTGACAAAATTAAAAATAGAGAGTCTTTTCTCAGAAATTTTTCTCAAATGATGTAAGTGCCTGAACTGGATTCTTTTGCAGCATTTACGTTTACTTCACTTTGAAATAAAAGGAAAAAGTTGGACGATGTTTAAAACATTACTCGCCTTTTAGCTAGAGAAGATTAAAGAGAGATTCCAAAGTGTGATTCATATATAAAGTAGACTTTAATATAGAATATTTGTCAGTTTACCATGTTAATATTATGATTCGATATTTTGTATTGTTGGTTAAGAGTAATGATAAACACTAAAGAATTTTCTTTAAAAACACTTAAACTTGATCTAGAAAATCCTAGAATTCCCAGATTCACAAGTGAAAAGGATGCTATAAATTTTCTTTGTATTACAGAAAAAATTTTGGAATTGGCCGAAGATATTGCTGAAAACGGGTTGTCTCCATTTGAAAAGCTTATGGTAATACAAGATGGAGAGAAGTACGTTGTTAAAGAAGGTAATCGGCGGCTTGCTGCGCTCAAACTTCTTGATAATCCAAGTCTAGCTCCAGAGCATCTAGGTAAAAAGATCGCTAAATATAGTGCTGACCGTAAAATTCACATAACTTCTGTAGAATGTGCTATTGCTTCTGACATAAAAGAAGCAAATCACTGGATGGAGATAAAGCATTTAGGTCAAAATAATGGAAAAGGTGTGAAGCCATGGAATGCTATACAAAAGTCACGTTATTCGCCAGACAATCCGAATAGATTTGCATACCTATTATTGAATCATCTGTTGGAGGATCCTTCATTAGATTATGAGATAACGACTGTCACACGTTTGATTTCTAAAACAACTTTTTTTGAGTATACTGGAATTTATTATAATCAGTTGGAGGACAAGCTCATCTTTTCATGTTCATATGAAGAAAATTCTGCACTTGATAATTTTTTGAAACAATTTGTACAAGATATACTTGAAAAAAAGATAAATTCTCGTTCTTGCAATAATAGAAAAGATATAGAAAAATATTTTGAAATCTTATCTCGCAAATTTGGTCTAACTAAATCATTTGATTCTTCTAATCTAACTAATTTATTTAGTTCTTCTAAAAAGCTTGCTAGAAAAGGCAAGGATAAAAAAGAAACAGAGTATTCTAAAAGAAAAGATAATCTACCTACAAGCGATGCGAATAAAGATGGAAATTATCCAAAACAAAAATTATTTCGCCGCATTTATGATGAAGAAATTGCAGATCAGTTGCAGAAATTAGGTATTATAAAACCCATCAGTATATATTCTTCAGTAAAAAAATTAGGTACTGACGCTGATACACCTCTTGTGTATATAGCGTTTAGTTGTTTATTCGAAGGGCTGACAGGCTTTTTAGGCCGAGAAAACAAATCTTTTGATAATTTTTTAAAGGATAAGTTTTCAAAGTATTGTCGATTATTAAAAACCGAACTTGACGATACACAGTATATAAATGAAAATGAGAAAGCTATTTTAGACACTCTAGCGAAGGTTAGAATGCAAGCCAATACAGCTAAACATGCCTTCCGTTCAGCACCCTTGAGTTATCTAGAGGTTCTCAGTGATATACAAGTATTAAAGCCAGTGTTAATGCAATTAATCAATGAAGTGTATGACAAAAAATTGCAGAATGCTCGTCAAATGCTTTAGCCATTGCTGGCCAATATGAACAAAATATGATAACATGGCTTTGTTTTAATACTGTAAGGTTTACAGAGATGGCTTATAATTATTCTCCATTAAGGTATCCTGGTGGCAAGGCTGCACTCTATGGAAGAATCAAAGAAATTTTTGAGAAAAATGGATTAAATGGATGTTCTTATCGTGAGCCTTTTGCTGGTGGGGGCGGATTGGCTCTAAATTTTCTTTTAAATAACGATGTTAAAGATATCTACATTAATGATATTGATCCGTTTATTTGGAGTTTTTGGTATTGTGTTTTGCACAAGACAGAAGAATTAATAGAAAAAATCAATACAACGACCATTAACTTAGAAGAGTGGTATAAACAAAAAGAAATTTCTCCTGAAAACGCAGACGTGCTTAGCGTTGGGTTTGCTGCATTTTTTTTGAATCGCACAAACAGATCTGGAATCATTAAAAATGCTGGTCCTATTGGAGGAAAACAACAAGTTGGGAGTTACAAAATAAACTGTAGATTCAACAAAAGGGACTTAATTAGCCGGATTAGAAATATAAGTGTACAAAAAGATAGGATATATTTAACTCGTTTAAATGCACAGGAATTTTTGCTGCGTTATGGAACTGATGAAAACACCTTTTTTTATATGGACCCTCCTTATTTTAAAAAAGGAAAAGAGCTGTATACTTCATTTTATAAAGCTAAAGATCATTGCGATTTAGAAAGTATCATTTCTAAACATGTGAATGCGCTTTGGTTAATTACTTATGACAACGTAGAAGAAATTAAATTCTTGTACAATCAATATCCTAAAATAGAATTTAATATACGGTATTCTCTACAAAATAAGAGACAAGCTCAAGAACTGATGATTTTCTCACCAAAGATCAAAATTCCACAATCATTAGAACAGAATATAACATCACTTTGTAACGTGGCTTAGCTGCTTTCATAAACAAAATTTGTTCTCTCTACAAGCTTTGAAAGTTTGATTGCTGTCAGTCAATTTCATATTTTAAGGAAAGGTTTGGTGTGTTTAACTCTTTGAGAACCACTATTTTAAATGGGCGAAGACATTCTCTATCGCCTCCATGAGACGAGCAAAATTAAGAAACCATTTTCTAAAGAATTTCGCGCGTCTCAGAGTATGTTTAGAGTCGGATATTTGGTTTTTGTGTAAAAATACTTACAA